>JAUMYI010000232.1 GCA_030528705.1 Comamonadaceae bacterium
CCACGATGAAGCTCTCCAAAGGCCGGTTGCTATCTCGGTTGAGATACGGCCAAGCTGGGGCAGGGTAGGGGCTGGCAAGAGATTCTTTTTAGAGCGTGTTCAAAATCTCGGCGCGAGTGGGCAAGTCGCAAACCCGCTTCATGCTTGCCCTGCGCGGAGATTGGGAGCGGGCTCTGGCGCAGGGCTTTGCAGCACTGGCTCAATCCAACGCCTGCGCATCGGCGGCGAGCATGAGCCTAGTGAGCTCTGCGGCATTGGCGACTTCGGTTTTCTCCAGCACGTGCTGGCGGTGCACGTGCACGGTTTTCTCGCTGATGTCCAGCAGGCGGGCCACGGTTTTGTTGGGGTGGCCTTGCGCGACCAGGCGCGCCACTTCGTGCTCGCGCGGTGAGAGGCGCTGCAGCCGCGCGCGCGCGCCGGCCTGGCGCTGGCTGTGTTGCTGCAGCTCGCGCGTGTGCTGTACGGCCTGGTCCACGGCGTCGAGCAGGGCCTGGTCTTTGAAGGGCTTTTCCAGAAAGTCGCAGGCGCCGGCTTTCATGGCTTGCACGGCCAGCTCGACATCACCGTGGCCGGTCATGAAGACGATGGCTGCGTGCCAGCCACGGCTGCGCAGGTGCTGTTGCAATACCAGGCCGCTCATGACGGGCATGCGGATGTCCAGCAGCAGGCAGCCCAGGTCGGCGGGCGGCTGCGCATGCGCGTCCAGAAAAGCCTGGGCGCTGTCGTATTGCACGACCCGCCAGCCTACGGAGTCGAGCAAAAAGGCCACGGAGCGGCGAAAGGCGGCGTCGTCGTCCACCAGGTAGATGGACAGGTCTTGGGCAGTGTTCATGGGGCGGGCAGGCTGAGGGAAAACACCATGCCGGGGCCGTCGGCGGGGCGCTGGCCTTGCAGCTGCCCGCCGTGGGCCTCGGCAATGCTTTTGCAGATCGACAGGCCCAGGCCCAGGCCTTCGTCCTTGGTGGTGTAGAAGGGCTCGAACAGGCGCTGCAGTTGCGCATCGGGCATGCCAGCGCCGTAGTCGCGCACGTGGATCCAGACCCAGCCGTCGGTCTGTTCGAGTTCGATGCGGATGTGTTGCTCGCCTGCGGGCACGGTGTGCATGGCGTCCTGCGCGTTCTTGAAGAAGTTCAGCAGGATTTGCTGGATTTGCAGCGGGTCGGCCTGCACGCGCAGCTGCGGGGGCAGGCGGTCGAGCACCTGGATGTAGGGCGCGTTGCGTTGCATGCCCTGAAAGAGGGCGATGGCGTCTTGCACCAGGGCGGGCACGGCGCAGGGCTCGCGCACGTTGGTGCGCTTGCGCACGAAGCCTTTGATGCGCTTGAGGATTTCGGCAGCGGCGTGGGCCTGCGTGACGATGCTGGAGGAGGCCTCGCGCACGGCTTCGTCGCTCAGGCGGCCGTTGTCCAGGCGGCGCAGCAGGCTTTGGGCGTAGTTGCTCACCCCGGCCAGTGGCTGGCTGAGCTCGTGCGCCAAGGTGGTAGAGAGCTCGCCCAGCACCGACAGGCGCGAGAGGTGCTCGGCCTGCTCCTGGTTGGAGCGCATGCGCATCTCGAAAGTCTCGCGCTCGTGCAGGGCGCGCTCCAACGCGGCCGTGCGGCTGCGCACCAGGTAATTGACGCGCAGTGTGTAGGCTGCCCAGCACAGCAAGGCCAGCAAGGCAAAAGGCCAATACTGTTGCGCGATGCGCTGCAGGTGGCTGCTTTGCAGATATTGGTAAGAGCCCAATTGCAGTTGGCGGAATACATCGTGAATGGGCTGGTAATCGGCCGGGGCCGTCCAGCCAATGCCATGCTGGGCGGGCTCCATCTGCAGCAGGGCAATGGCCATGGCGCGCGCCAGCGGCGCCGGTGTGCTGCGCAGCCCGGCCATGGGCCAGTTGGGGTACAGGCGCGAGGACACCGAGCAGCCCAGCGCAGGCACGAACTGGCCCGAGAGTACTTTGTAGCGCCGGCGCCAGTCGGGCAGGGTCTCCAACAGGCAGGCGCGCACCACGCCGGCATCGGCCCGCCCTTCGTCGATGGCGCGCAGCACCTGGGGCATGGGGTAGCCCACGAACAGCAGCCTAGCCAGGTCGCGCCGTGGGTCGATGTGCAGGTCGTCGAGTTCGCGCCAGAGAATCTGATAGCCGCCAAAGCCTTCGGAGGAGATCGCCGCCAGCGTCTTGCCGCGCAGATCCTCCAGCGTCTGCAGGTCGTTGCGGTCGTGCCGGGCCACCACTGTGGCGGCCACGGCCAGGCTGGAGGTGGGCGAGCGGCCATGCTCCAGCGTGGCAATGCGCCGCAGGCCGAAAGCCGTCTCCAGCTCTACATATTGGCCTGGATTGGTCAGCACGAAATCGACGCTGCCCTGTGCCACGGCCTGGCGCAGCCCCTCCAGCCCCAGGAACTGCAGCACCACCTGGCGCTGCGGCAGGGCCGTTTGCAGGTAGTCAGCCAGGGGCTGCCACTCCTGCGCGGCAGCGGCCTCGCCCAGATAAGCCAAGATGCCAATGTGAATGATGGAGTCGCCCGCAGGCACCTGGGGCGAGTGGGATGCTGCGGCGGAGGGCGTGGCACTGGGCGCTGGGCGCGCAATCGCCTCATCAGGCGCCTGATGGGGATGCCACTGCGCCGCTTGCGCTGCGCAAAGGAGCATGGGCAGGCCCATCAACAGACAGCCTGTAGCCAGCCAGGCTCGCCAGGGCAGGGCGCTGGCACGGGCTGCACTGCATGGCAGGGCGCGGACTGAAGGGCGTAAATTCTGGGCAGGCATGGCGGGGCAGTGGGCGATGATACGCAACAAAACCTGCCTCAAGCCGCAGCCTTGAGCGCAGCCCAAAATTGCATCACACGCTCTAGAACGTGTGATGAACTCTTATATAAGACATAAGAATTGAGGGAGTGGGTGTAAACCCGGGTAGAATGCCGGGTTGCATTGGTTTGCGGCTGCTGTCTTGGTGTGGCCTTTGTGGTCTGTCGCGCTGGCAGTGGCGCAGGCGCCGTTTTTCTTCAAACCTAGTGGAGTTTTCGTATGAGCAAAAAAGCCGCCCGCGTCGCGGTGACTGGCGCTGCCGGTCAGATTGGTTATGCCCTGTTGTTCCGCATTGCCTCGGGCGAGATGTTGGGCAAGGATCAGCCCGTGATCCTGCAATTGCTGGAAATTCCCGACGAAAAAGCCCAGAAGGCGCTGCAAGGCGTGATCATGGAGCTGCAAGACTGCGCCTTCCCGCTGCTCGAAGGCATTGTGGCCACGGGCGACCCCGAAGTGGCCTTCAAGGATGCCGACTACGCCCTGCTGGTGGGCGCGCGCCCGCGCGGCCCCGGCATGGAGCGCGCCGATCTGCTGGCCGCCAACGCCCAGATCTTCACCGCCCAGGGCAAAGCCCTGAACAAAGTGGCCAGCCGCGACGTGAAGGTGCTGGTGGTGGGCAACCCGGCCAACACCAACGCCTACATCGCCATGAAGAGCGCGCCCGATCTGCCGCGCGAGAACTTCACCGCCATGCTGCGCCTGGACCACAACCGCGCCGCCA
>JAUMYI010000233.1 GCA_030528705.1 Comamonadaceae bacterium
TGTTGGCGGCGTGCAGCGGCCCGCCAAGCTCCAATGGGCACTGGCCCGAGCCATGCCAGAATGGCCCGGCGCGATTGTTGTGCGCTGCCTTGGCCACAGGCCTGGGCATTTTGTTGCGAAAGGAGAAAAGCCTTGTTCAGAACAGCATTCTCGTGGGCGTGTGCCTGGCTGTGTGCGGGCGCAGCTCTGGCCGGCGATGCCAGCCCCACACCGCAGCCCAGGCAGGGCAGCGGCATGCAGGCCACGTTCACGCCGCCGCTGAGCCAGGCGCCAGCGGCCCTGCGGGCGCGGCTGCGCGATTGCGATCGGGCCTGCCCGCAGCTGCAACTGCGCTATGCGGCCACGCCGCAGGCGGCCATCAACCGCCGCATCAATGCCGAGCTCAATCGGCAGCTGCAAGCGCATCTGGGCCCGGCGGTCTTGCGTCAGGCCGGGCTGGACGAGCATGGGATTGCGCGCGACTTTGCTCCGATCTGGGCGGCCTTTGATGAGGCCATGCCGGGCAATAGCAGCCTCTCGCTCGAGGTCAGCTACCTGGGCGCTTACCGTGGCTGGCAGCAATTTGAGTTGCAGTCAGGCTATTACTTCGAAGGCAAGGCCCATCCCGAATACGCGCAGTGCAGTTATGTGATTGATGGTCGGGGGCAGGCCCTGGATTTGCAAGGGCTGCTGCTGCCTGAGCAGCAGGCGGCCTTGCTGGCCTTGCTGGAGCAAGCGCGCCAAGCGGCCTTCGATGGCCCGGCGCAGCACTATGCGCAACTGCGCGCGCAGTACGCGACTTTCATCAGCCCCTGCTTTCACTTTTCCGAGGATGGCCGCGAGCTGGTGTTTCTCTACAGTCCCTACGAGCTGGGGCCCTTCACCGATGGCCTGCAGGCGCTGCGCCTGCCGCTGGAGAGGCTGGGCAAGATCCTGCAACCGCAGTGGCTGCGGCCCTGAACAGGCCCTAATCCAGAATCGTTGATGACGCCCAAGCGCGCATCGCAAGATTGGCTCACACCCCCCGCTGAGCTTCCATGCCTCATCCTGACCGAGCCCTGCTCGATTTCCCGCTTGAACGCCTGTGGGCGCTCTTTCCCATCCATCTCGAAGCGCACCGCGACGAATGGCTGACGTGGTATGCGCAAGAAAAAGCGCAACTGCAAACACTGCTTGGCGAGGACACCCTCGCCATCCACCATATCGGCAGCACCGCCATCCCCGGCATCCGCGCCAAGCCCATTGTCGACATCCTTGTGGAAACGCCCGATGCCGCCGCCCTTAAGCGCGCCGCCGAGCGTCTCGACGCAAGTGGCTATCTACCCATGTCGCACAGCGATGGCCGCATCACCTTCAACAAAGGCTACACCCTGCAAGGCTACGCCGCGCGCGTCTTTCACATCCACCTGCGCCTTGCCGGCGACACTGACGAAGTGGCCTTCCGCGACCTGCTGCGCAGCCGCCCCGATCTCGCGCAAGCCTACGAAGCGCTGAAAATCCGCCTGCTCGCGCAACACGCGCCCGACCGCGATGCCTACACCGCAGGCAAAAGCGCTTTTATCAGTGCGAGCAAGGGTTAGTCGCTGCGCGCTTCGGAGTTGCTGGGGGGCGCTGGGCTGGCACTGGTTTCTGCAGTGCTGGATGCAATACCGCTTGACGAGGCGGCAGGCGCTGGCGCGATGGCAGCGGCCTCGGGCTGCAGGGGCGAGGCATCGCCGGGGGCGCTGGGCTGTTGCGGGGCGTTGTCTGGCTGGGCTGGCGGTTGCTCTGGCGCTGGCAGGGAAGGGGCTGAGGCTTCGTCTGCATGGCTCGGGGCTTGGGCTTCTGGCTCGCTGGGGGCGTTGCCGCTTGCGCTGGCATCGCTGCGCGGGGCGGTTTCGGGCAGGGCCTGGTTCAGGGCGCGCAGCACGTCGGTCTGGGTGATGATGCCCAGCAGGCGCTGGTTTTCGCCCACCACGGGCAGGTGGTAGAGCCCGCCCTGGCACAGCAGGCCCAGTAGCTCCAGCACGGGCTGCTCGCCATGCGCTACGGCCACCGAGGGCGCCATGATGTCGCGCACGCGCTGCGGCGCGGCAGGTGCAGGCTCGGCCGCTGGCGGCTCAGGCGGGGCAGCCAGGACTTTCCAGGGCATGCGCACCCATTGACGCCAGCGGCTGCCTTGGGGGGCTGCTTGGCTGGCGCTGCCGCTTGGGGCAACCTTGGCAGCAGGCGCCTGATTTTGCAAATCCATCCATTGCGCCATGCCAACCATGCCCAGCAAATGCCCGTCGGCATCGAGCACGGGCAGCTCGCGGTGGCGGCATTGGCGCATGTAGGCTTCGAATTCGCCGATGGCCATGTCGGCCTGCACGCTGTGCACCTGGGTGGTCATGACGTCGGCGCAGCGCAATTCGCCAAAGGTGCGCTCGTAGGCCGCGCCGCTGGCTTTTTGCAGCATTTTCGTCAGGTCGCGGCGGCTGATGGCCAGCAGCTCGTTGTGCCGCGCCAGCGCCTGGTCCACATCGGTTTGGGTGAGCAATTGCTTGCTCTGCGCGCTGGCTTCGTCCGGCGCGGCGCTGCTGATTTGCCGGTGTGGGTAGCGCCGCCCGGTGGCGTGGTTGTAGGCCATGGCAATGGCGATGAGCAGCAGCAGGTTAAAGCCGATGGGAAACAGCAGCACGCTGGGGGTGTGGATGTGCTGCAGTACGGCATACAAGGCCAGCGAGGTGGCTGGCGGGTGCACGGCGCGCAGGTAAATCATGGCCACGATGGCTAGTGGCACGGCCAGGCTGGCGGCCAGCACGGTGTTGTGCCCCAACAGCCAGGAGCAGGCCATGCCCACGGCCGTGCACAGCAGGCTGCCCATCAGCACGGCCCAGGGCTGGGCCATGGGGCTGAAGGGCAGCGCAAACACCAGCAGCGCCGAGGAGGCCAGCGTGGCGCCATGCCAGAACAGCTCCAGCTGGCTTTGCGCCAGCCACTGCGCCAGCGTGGCGACGATGCCCACCGAGAGGGCGCAGCCGCCCATGATGCGCAGGCATTCCTTGAGTGCAATGCCTGTGGGGGCTGGGCGCAGGTCGAGCAGCAGTTGGTGCAGGCGATCGGTCAGGGAGGTGGACATAGCAAAGCGCGCAAACGGTGTGCGGCCAGCGCGGCCACGCGCCCGGCGCTGGGCTGCTGGGCCCGACTGTGCCGGCCAGGGCGCGATTGTGCCCCAGCAGGCTGCTGAAATACTGCCGACGATGGGCAAAAACATCCAACACGATGGCTTTAGCCCCTCTCGTGAGCATCAAGCAATGACTTACGATGGCTTGAAGCGGCAAGTTTGGAGCTTTTCAGCCTGTCGATTCAGTATTTCAGCAGCCTGTTAAGCGCCAGGTCAAAGTCTCTGCGCGGCTGGCAAAAAAGCGCATATGGGCGGTCTGCGGGCGCCGTGCAGCCTTCCCCAAGCATTTGCCTCGAATTCATCAAAAAAGCGTGCAGTGTGTGCTGCACGCTGTTTTCAA
>JAUMYI010000234.1 GCA_030528705.1 Comamonadaceae bacterium
GGCGCTGGGCATCCGCGCCTATCCTTCCTGGGCCTTGTTCGATGCCGACGGCCAGCTGCTGCGCAGCGTGCGCGGCAGTCTGGACGCAGCGCAATTGCAGGCCCTGCTGGCCAATGCCCAGGCCCCGCTGGATGCCGCTGCGGCAGCCAGCCCCACCCCATCCCCCGCACCACAGGAGGCGTACACCATGAATCGCAAAACCATCTACCTGGCCGGCGGCTGCTTCTGGGGCCTGGAGGCCTATTTCCAGCGCGTGCCCGGCGTCGTCGATGCCGTTTCCGGCTACGCCAACGGCAAGACCGACAAGCCCAGCTATGAGGACGTGATCCACCGCGGCACCGGCCATGCCGAGACCGTGCGCGTGGACTACGACGCAGATCGCCTGAGCCTGGAAGACATCCTGGAGTACTACTTTCGCGTCATCGACCCCACCAGCCTGAACCGGCAGGGCAACGACCGCGGCACGCAGTACCGCACCGGCATCTACTACACCGACGCGGCCGAGCAGCCGCTCATTGCCGCCGCGCTGGCTGCCGAGCAGCGCAAATACGGCCAGCCGCTGGTGGTGGAAAACCTGCCGCTGCGCCAGTTCCACCCGGCCGAGGAGTACCACCAGGACTACCTGCTGAAAAACCCGGGCGGCTATTGCCACATCGACATCCGCAAGGCCGATGAGCCGCTGCAGGGCCGCCAGCAGCGCATGCAAGGCCAACAGGCCCAGGCCGCCCAGGGCAGCGGCCAGGGCGCGGGCTTTGACGCGCAAGCCTGGCGCAAGCCCGACGACGCGGCCCTGCGCCAGCAGCTCACGCCCGAGCAGTACCGCATCACCCAGCAAAGCGGCACCGAGCGCGCCTTCAGCCACGCCTACGACCATTTGTTCGAGCCGGGCATCTACGTGGACGTGGTCAGTGGCGAGCCGCTGTTTAGCTCGGCCGACAAATACGACTCCGGCTGCGGCTGGCCCAGCTTCACCCGCCCCATCGAGCAGGCCGCCGTCACCGAGCACGAAGACCTGAGCTACAACATGCGCCGCGTCGAAGTGCGCAGCCGCACGGCCGACTCGCACCTGGGCCACGTCTTCCCCGACGGCCCGCGCGACAAGGGCGGCCTGCGCTACTGCATCAACGGCGCCAGCCTGCGCTTCATCCCGCTGGCGCAGATGGAGCAGCAGGGCTACGGCGCCTACAAGGCGCAGGTGCAGCGTTGAGGCTCATGCCCCTCTCTGGCCAGTGCGCAGAGGGGGCGTGAAAGCCGCTGCTTGTCAAAACCTTGAAAGGAGAGCGACGTGAGCGAGCGCGATGAACTGCTGCGGCAACTGTGCCATGCCGCCTTGCAGGAAGTGACACTGCCGCCGCAATGGCGCAGGCTCATCCTGGTGGGCGTGCGCGGCCAGGGCTTTGCCAGCATGAGCGGCTTTTGCTTCGATGCCGCAGGCCAGGCCCACCCCGTCGCGCCGCGCGGCCAGAGCGTGCGCGCCATGAAGCGCCTGGCCCAGGCTATGGCCGAGGCCGACGCCGCAGCGGCGGGCCGCCTCTGGCTGTCCTGCCTGCTGCGCATCGGCAGCGATGGGCCATTCGATGCCGACTTCGAATACGCTGACGCCCAACGCTGGCAGATCACGCCCGCCAACATCGAGCAGCGCATCGCCGAGTTTGCCGCCATGCCGGTTTGAGGGGCGAGCCCGGTTCAGCGCGTGCCGGTGGAGCCGTAGCCGCCAGCGCCGCGGCTGCTGGGGGCAAATTGCTTGACCACGCGCAATTGCGCCTGTACCACGGGCACGATCACCAGCTGCGCGATGCGCTCCAGCGGGGCGATCTCGATGGGCTGCTGGCCGCGGTTCCAGGCGCTGACCATCAGCTGGCCCTGGTAGTCGCTGTCGATCAGCCCCACCAGATTGCCCAGCACCAGCCCTTGCTTGTGACCCAGGCCCGAGCGCGGCAGGATCAGCGCGGCATAGCCCGGATCCTGCAGGTGCATGGCCAGCCCAGTAGGCACCAGCGCCGCCGGCGAGCCGGGCTCCAGCGTCAGCGGCTCTTGCAGGCAGGCGCGCAGATCCAGCCCGGCGCTGCCGGGGGTGGCGTAGGCGGGCGGTTGCTCGTGCAGGCGGGGGTCGAGGATTTGGATGTCGATTTGCATGGGGAAAAACACCGTGGGCCAGCGCCGGGCGCGTGGCGGTTGCGATGGGGGATGACGGGGGGCGATCAGCGCCCGGCAGGCGTTGCTGGCTGGGGCGCGGGGGCTTGGCTGGACGGACTGGCCAGCGCGCCCTGGCGCTGCACGATGGCAATGCGCAGCTCGGTCTGCGCCAGCAGCTCGCCCAAGCCCTGCGCGCGCGCGTACTGCGCCTGGCGCAGCAGCCAGGCCAGCAGCGGCCGGCGCCAGCCCTGGGCCGAGGCGGTGTCGATGGCCAGCGCCATCAGCTCAGGCGAGGCCTGGGCGCTGCGGCGCTGCAGCAAGGCCGCTGCCAGCAGGCGCGAGAGCGGCTCCTCAATGGCCCGCAGCGCCCCCAGGCTGGCCGCGTCGATCTGCAGGTGCGCGGCAATGCGCTGCTGCGGCGCGGGCAGGGCGTCGCGCTGCGCCGCATCCAGCGCCTGGCCGTCCAGATAGGCCGCATAGGCGCGCGCCTGGGCCGACGCGCCGGGCGCCAGCGGCGTGAAATCGGCGCAGGGCTGCCAGTCCAGGCTGGCCATTTGCACCGCGCACTGGCGCAGCACCAGCAGCGCCAGGGCCTGGGGGCTGCCGGTGCGCGCTACCTGCTGGCGCGCGCGCTGCCACTCCAGTTGCGCCACGCGCTCGTCGCCATCGAGGTAGGCGGCCTGGGCCAGTTCGGCCGAGGCCAGCGAGCGCACCTGCCATTGCGCCGGCGGCGGCTTGCTGCTGCAGGCCGCCAGCAGGCCCATGAGGCCGAGTAGGCCGCCCAGCAACGCCAAGCGCCAGCGCCTGGGCCAGCGATTGGCAGTCGCCTGGCCCAGCAGGATGCAGAGCGGGGCAGGGGGAGAATCTGGCAAGTGGGACAGTGGGCGTAACAGCATGGCAGGCAAAACAGGGCAAGCGCCGCCAGCGGCGACAAACAGTGGGACAACGGATGAGCCGTGAAGAAAGGTCTGCCCGAATCCGCAAAAGATGCGCACTGCGCTTGGGCTTGGGCCGGTATGATCGCGCAGCTTTTTTCGGGGCCTGTGTACGAGCTGTACGGGCTGGGCGCAGAGGGTTTTCATCCAGCCGCGCTGTGCGCCACAGACGCAGGCAGGCCCGAGCCGACGCAGCCACGGCAGGCAGTATGCCTTGATTTGTCGCGCAGCGGCCCGCTGCCCGCACGACTTGGCACTGCCCGCTCCAGCCAACCCGATGGCCCCTTTGCAATGAAAGGATTTTCATGTCACCCACCAGTGC
>JAUMYI010000235.1 GCA_030528705.1 Comamonadaceae bacterium
GGTGGCCGCGGTTGCCGCCTTCGAGCTTGGCGCCGCTGTTCCAGGGCGCTTCGTACTCCTCGATTTCAAAGCTGGCCTTGCCGGGGGTGTTCTCCCAGCGCACGCCGTCGAAGAGGAAAAATTCCGGCTCGGGGCCAAAGTAGGCGGTGTCGCCCAGGCCAGAGGCTTTCAGATAGGCCTCGGCGCGCTTGGCGATGCTGCGCGGGTCGCGCTCGTAGGGGGTGCCGTCGGCCGGATCGACCACGTCGCAGGTCAGAAACAGCGTGGGCTCCTGGAAGAAAGGGTCGATGTTGGCGGTGTCGGGGTCGGGCATGAGCAGCATGTCCGAGGCTTCGACGCCTTTCCAGCCGGGCATGGAGGAGCCGTCAAACGCATGGCCGCTGTGGAACTTGTCCTCATCGAAATGGGACACCGGCACGGTGACGTGTTGCTCTTTGCCACGGGTGTCGGTGAAGCGCAAATCAACGAACTTGATTTCGTTGTCTTCGACCATTGCCATGACGTCATCGACTGTTTTTGCCATGAGGGCACTCCTGCTCGTAGGAAAACTCGGTGGGGAAAGGGTGGGGATGGGCGCCACGGCCCAAGGCGCTGCGCCCGCCCAGGCTGGCAGCAAAGCCTGCACAAAAACCTGTGCCAGGCAGGCCGCTGCCACGTGCGGCGCGAAGCTTACTGCATGTCGTATTGCACCAGCGCGAGCCGGGCTTTGTTTGGGCCCATGCATGGCCGGCCAGCGCCGAAGGGCTCTGCGGGCGCTGGCTTCTGGAATGTCACTTCTTCTTGGCGCTTTTGGTGCGCGCCGTCAGCTGCGCGGCCGAGGACGAGCCGGCGCTGCGCGGACGCGGGCGCAGGGCCGAGGCCGTGCTGAAGTAGTGCGCCAGCATTTGCTGGGCGCTGACGCCCACGGTGTCACCGTCGAGGCGGCGGTACTGGCCATCTTCTTGCAACACCCAGGCGTCCTGATCGTCCATCAGATAGGCCACCAGGCATTCGTCCACGATGCGCTGGCGCAGCGCCGCGTCGCGCACCGGCCAGGCCAGCTCCACGCGCCGCGCCATGTTGCGGTTCATCCAGTCGGCGCTGGCCAAGTACAGCTGCTCCTGCGGCCCGGCCTGGAAGAAGAACACCCGCGTGTGCTCCAAAAAGCGCCCGACGATGGAGCGGATGCGGATTGCGCCGCCGGCGGGCGTGGCGTGCAGCGCCGGCAGCACGCAGGCCGCGCGCACGATCAGGTCGATCTGCACGCCGTGCTGGGCCGCCTGGTGCAGGGCTGCGGCCAGCTTCCAATCGGTCAGCGCATTCATTTTGGCGACGATGCGCGCTGCCTGGCCCGCCTGGGCCGCGGCCTGGGCCTGGGCGATGTGCTCCATCAGCGTGGCGTGCAGCGTAAAGGGCGCCACCAGCAGGCGGTTGAGCGGCGGCAGCGCCGCCTGGCTGGCCAGCAGCGTGAAGACGGCGTCCATGTCGGCGGTGATGGCGTCGTTGGCCGTCAGATAGCTCAGGTCGGTGTACAGCCGCGCCGTGCGCGGGTTGTAGTTGCCGGTGGACAAATGCCCGTAGCGCCTGAGGCCGCGCGCCTCGCGGCGCGTGACCAGCAGCATCTTGCCGTGCGTCTTCAGGCCGACGATGCCATAGACCACCTGCACGCCGATGGCTTCGAGCATCTCGGCCCAGTTGATGTTGTTCTCCTCGTCAAAGCGCGCCTTGAGCTCGACCACGGCGGTGACCTCCTTGCCCTTGCGCACGGCCTCGCGCAGCAACTCCATCATCACCGAGTCCGCGCCGGTGCGGTAGACGGTCTGCTTGATGGCCAGCACGTCCGGGTCCTTGACGGCCTGGCGCAGAAACTCCACCACGGCATCGAAGCTCTCGAACGGCTGGTGGATCAGCACGTCCTTCTGGCGGATGCGCGCAAACAGGTTCTCGCTGTTTTTGAGCGAGCGCGGCCACTGCGGAATCCAGCGCGCAAACAGCAGCGCCGGGCGCTCGCCGTCAATCAGGTCGATGACCTGGTTCAGACGCACCAGATTTACCGGCCCGTCTACGCGGTACAGCGCCTGCTCGGGCAGCTCGAACTCGGCCAGCAGCAGGTTCACGATCGGCGCCGAGCAGCCGTGCGAGACCTCAATGCGCGTGGCCTTGCCGAAGTGCCGGTGCTGCAGGCCCTTGCGCAGCGCCGTGCGCAGGTTTTGCACCTCGCCCTCGGTGACGGCCAGATCCGAATGGCGCGTGACGCGAAACTGCGAAAACTCCACCACCTTGCGCCCCGGAAACAGCTCGTGCAGGTGCGTGCGGATCATGCTCGATAGGCTGATCACACCAATCTTGCCCTTGCCCCCGGCCAGCGCATCGGGCAGGCGCACGAAGCGCGCCAGCACGCGCGGCACCTTGACGATGGCGATCTCGTTGCGGTTGCCAAAGGCGTCCTCGCCATCGAGGCGCACGATGAAATTCAGCGTCTTGTTGGCCACCTGGGGGAAGGGATGCGCCGGATCGAGCGCCACCGGCGTCAGCAGCGGCCGCACCTCGCGCTCGAAATACTCCTTGACCCAGCGGCGCTGGCCGGCATTGCGCTTGCCGTGCGAGAAGATCTGGATGCCCTGCTGCTGCAGCGCCGGCAGCAGGGCCTTGTTGTAGAGCGCGTACTGGCGCTGCACCAGCTGCTGGGCCTTGTGCGACAGGCGCGCATAGCTTTGCACGGAAAACTCATCGTCCTCCACGCCATCGCGCGCGGCCTCCAGGTGGTCGGCCACGCGCACCTCGAAGAACTCATCCAGGTTGGAGGAGACGATGCACAGATAACGCAGCCGCTCCAGCAGCGGCACATCGTCGCGCTGGGCCCAGTCAAACACCCGCTCGTTGAAATCCAGAATGCTGCCGTCCCGATCCAGCCAGGCAATGCCATCGGGCCGCGCCAGGTGCACGATCAGCTCGCTCTCGGCCTCGATCTGCTTGCGGCTCAGGCTCCAGGCCGAGCCCGTCGTGGCCTGCAGCGCCTGGGCCGTGCGCAGCGCATCGCTGAGGCTGTCGGCATCGGCGCGGCGCAACACCAGCGCGCCGGGCTGCGCCGCGGCATTGCCGGCCTGTTTGCCCGGCCTGGGCAGCTTGGGCGGTTTGCCCTGCTTCGGGGCCTTGCTCTCCTTGCCGGCCTTGGCTGTTTTCCTGCCCTCGCTGCGCTTGGCCGCTTTTGCGCCCTTGCCCGGCTTGGGCCGCTCCGGTGGCTGCAGCGCCTGTACGGGCAACTGGCCTTGCCCTTCACCGGGCAAAGCCAGCGGCTGGGCCTGTGCAACAAAAACAGCGGCGGATTTTTCAGGGGATTTCTTTCGGGCCATGCGCGATGCCGTATGTCAAAAAAAGCGCGGCAAGTGTCGCACGCATTGCGCCCTGCA
>JAUMYI010000236.1 GCA_030528705.1 Comamonadaceae bacterium
CTCGTCATTGTGACGAAATAATGATTTTTTTCGTCGAAAAACCCAGTTGAAAACGACGATTTGATCTGGACAATGCCAAGCACATGGCCTGGGGCGCAGCCCTCCCCCGGCCGCAGGCCGCATGGCCGCTGCCTCATGCCCCCACAACAGGGCCTGCCCCCGCCCCAAACTGCAAGGAGAACACCATGACGACTCTGCTGCACACCCTTGCGCCGCTGCGCGCCCACGGCCTGGCCAGTACCACGGGCCTGCCCGATGACTGCATCGAGCGCATGGCCGCCAGCCACCCAGAGTTGGCCGAGGCCGTGGCCGCCGCTGCGCTCGCCTATGCCGAGATCGCGGCCGAATTCCCAGAGCTGCTGCAACTCGACGAGGCCGAGCAGCTGCGCCGCATCCAGGCCGGCTTTCTCAATTTCTATGCGGGCGATGCCGTCAACCCCTACGTGGCCATTGCCGCGCGCGGGCCCTGGCTGGTCACGCTCAAGGGCGCCGTGCTGCTGGACTGTGGCGGCTACGGCATGCTCGGCCTGGGCCACAGCCCGCAGGCCGTGCTGCAGGCCATGGCCCGGCCCCAGGTCATGGCCAACATCATGACGCCCAGCCTCAGCCAGTTGCGCTTCGTGCGCGCCATGCGCCGTGAAGTAGGCCAGCGCGCCGGGGCCTGCCCCTACAGCCATTTCATGTGCCTGAACTCCGGCTCCGAAGCCGTGTCGCTGGCCTCGCGCATCGTCGACATCAACGCCAAGCGCCAGACCGACCCAGGCGCGCGCCATGCTGGCAAAACCATCAAGCGCCTGGTGGTCAAAGGCGCCTTCCACGGCCGCACCGAGCGGCCCGCGCTGTACTCCGACTCCAGCCGCCAGGCCTATCTCCAGCATCTGGCCAGCTACCGCGGCGAGGACTCGGTGCTGACCGTGGCGCCCTACGACGTGGCCGCGCTCGACGCCGTCTTCGCCCAGGCCGAGGCCCAGGGCTGGTTCATCGAGGCCATGTTCATGGAGCCCGTAATGGGCGAAGGCAACCCCGGCCGCGCCGTGCCGCGCGCCTTCTACGACCGCGCGCGCGCGCTGACTGCGGCGCACGGCGCGCTGCTGTTGGTGGACTCCATCCAGGCCGGGCTGCGCGCCACGGGTTATCTCTCACTGATCGACTACCCTGGCTTCGAAGGCATTGCGCCGCCGGACATGGAGGCCTACTCCAAGGCCCTGAACGCCGGCCAGTACCCGCTGTCGGTACTGGCCGTGGGCGAGCAGGCCGCCGCCATCTACCAGCGCGGCCTGTACGGCAACACCATGACGGCCAATCCGCGCGCGCTGGACGTGGCCTGCGCCGTGCTGCAGGCCATGACGCCGGCGCTGCGCGAGAACATCCGGCAGCGCGGCAGCCAAGCCGTGGCCCGCTTGCAGGCCCTGCAAGCCGAGCTGGGCGGGGCCATCACCCAGGTGCAGGGCACGGGCCTACTGTTCTCCTGCGAGCTCGCGCCCGAGTTCAAGAGCTACGGCCAGGGCAGCATCGAGCAGTGGCTGCGCCAGCAGGGCCTGGGCGTGATCCACGGCGGCGAAAACGCCCTGCGCTTCACGCCGCACTTCGGGCTGGATGAGCAAGAGTTGGAGCTGCTGCTGCAATTGGTCAAGCGCGCCCTGCAGCAAGGCCCGCGCACTGCGCGCGCCAGCGCCAGCAGCGCGATGCCACAGGATCGGGCCGCCGCCATGGCATAGGGCAACGCTGAATCAGCCCCCGCAGTGCGGCGCAACCCTGTGTGGGGATGGGGTGCAAGGCGCAAACCGCAGCCATCGCTTGGGCTATTGCGAGGCTTTGCTTGCGCCGCAGACCACCCCAGACAGGGGTGCGCCATGCGCGAGAGGCTTCATTCAGCCTTGCCATAGGGGGCTTGCCCCGCCCCTGGCTGCCCGCTGGCTACCCGCCCAGGGCCGCAAGCCATCAGGCGCGAAAACGCTGCGGGCTGTAGGGGGCCGGATCGACCAGCGGGGCTTCGCCGTGCATGAGCTGCGCCAGCAGTTGGGCCGTGACCGGGCCCAGCGTAAAGCCTTGGTGCGCATGGCCGAAGTGAAACCACAGCCCTGGATGGCGCGGCGCAGCGCCGACGATGGGCTTCATGTCCACCGTGCAGGGGCGCGAGCCCAGCCAGGGCTGGGCCTGCACCGGCTCGCCCAGCGCCACCACGCTGCGCGCCACCTGCTCGGCCTTGAACAACTGCACCGGCGTGGCCGGGGAATCGAGCCGCGCGAACTCGGCCCCCGTGGTCAGGCGCAGACCTTGCTGCATGGGCACCAGCATGTAGCCGTGGTCGGCATCCAGCACCGGGCGCTGCAGGGCCTGGCTGCGGTAATGGCGGTGGTAGCCGCGCTTGATGAACAGCGGCAGGCGGTAGCCCAGCCGCCGCGTCAGCGGCTCGGCCCAAGGGCCCAGCGCGATGACGGCCTGCTGCGCGTCGATGCGCCCTTGCGCCGTCTGCACCGCCCAGCCCGCGCCCTGGGGCTGTAGGCTGGTGGCATCGCCCTGCACGATGCGCCCGCCCAGGCGTTCGAAATACTGTGCGTAGCGCTGCACCAGCGCCCCAGGGTCGCGCACGGCCCAGGGCTGCGTCCAGTGCAAGCCGCCGGCGAAGCCGCCTTGCAGGCCGGGCTCCAGGGCCTGCAGCGCGGCGCGATCCAGCGGGGTGGACTGCACGCCCCAATCGCGTTCGAGCTGCCGGGCATGCGCTTGCAGCAGCGCCAGCGCCCGCTCGTCGCGCAGCGCCTTGATCCAGCCGCCTTGCTGCACCAGCTCCTGGCCGCCGGCCTCGGCCAGCAACGCGGCGTGCTCATCCAATGCATGTTCGATCAAGCGAGCAAAGTCGCGCACGATGGCGGCATAGCGCCGCGGCGTGGAGTTGCGCCAGTACTGCGCCAGTCGCCCGGCCAGGCCAGGCAGCGCCGTCCAGTCGTAGTGCACGTCGATGCCGCGCTGCAGCGCGGCCCGGGCAATGGGCAGCAGGCCTTGCGGAAAGCCATAGGGCTCGACCGCCTCGCGCTGAATCAGGCCGGCATTGCCGTAGGAGGTCTCGCGCCCCGGCGGCTGGCGATCGAGCAGTACCACGGCCGCGCCGCGCCGCGCCAGTTGCACGGCCGTGCAAACCCCGACCATGCCCGCGCCCAATACGATGACGCTGTTGCCCACTTCAGTCTCCTTGCATTGTGCCGCCTGCGCGCCGCTGCGCCAGCTCACTGCGGCGCATCACTGCGACTCCTTGCGCGGCTTGCGCCCGCGCCCGGCCAAAGCATAGTCGAAGACGGCATCGGGCAGGCGGCGCAGTAGGCGCGCCACCCAGCCCATTTGCCAGGGGATGACGACCGAGCTGCGCTGCTTGTCAATCGCCGCATA
>JAUMYI010000237.1 GCA_030528705.1 Comamonadaceae bacterium
CCAAGCGGTGTTCCACCAGCCCAGGGCCACCAGCAGCGCCAGCGCGCCGAACACGAAGGCCCGGTCGCTCTTGCCCATGGGGCCGTCGTAGCGGCGGCTGGCGCCCACCATCAGGCCCAGCACGCCGGCCAGCTCGACCACGGCCGCGCCCAGCACCACCAGGTACACCAGCAGGGCCGCGGGCGTGCCGGCCACGCCAGGCAGCAGCGCAAAGGGCAGGAACAGCGCGGCATCGGCCAGCACGTCGCACAGCTCATTCAAATAAGCGCCCAGCGCCGACTGGTGGCCGAACTCACGCGCCAGCATGCCGTCGATGGCGTTGAGCGCCATGCGCAGAAACATCCACAGCGGCAGCAGCGCGAACCAGCCGTTGCGCCCTGGGTTGAGCGCCAGCGCCAGCCCCAGCAGCACGGATACGGCCGCAGCCAGCAGCGTGACCTGGTTGGCGCTCACGCCGGCGCGGTGCAGGCGCGCCACCATGGGGCGCAACAGGTTTTGGAACTTGGGTTTGAGCTGGTAGATGGAAATCATGCTGGCGAATGTGCGGTGCAGTGGCCCGACAGTATCTCGCAATGCGTGTGCGTGCGCGGCAAGAGCCGATGAGCGCCATGACCTTTGACAGGCGCTGGCTGGCATGAGGGCTTCATGGGTATTGGGGGCTGTGGTTTGACCTGTCTTGGACTACGTTCTAACATTACCGGAAATGATGGAATGAAGAGCCTCGCAAAGCCATGACCAGCCCTTGCCAGCACGATGACGCCCCGCTGCCTGCGCTGCAGTACCCGCCCCAGCAGCTGGAGCTGGCCGCAGCCATGTGCCATGCGCTCAGCGATCCGGCGCGGCTGCGGCTGCTGCTGTGGCTGGCCGAGCGCGAGATGTGCGTCTCCGAGCTGGTGGCCTGCGAGGGCGGCAAGCTCAGCAGCGTCTCCGCACGCCTGCAAACCCTGCATGCCGCAGGCTTGGTGGCGCGGCGGCGCGAGGCCAAGCACATCTTCTACGCGCTGGCCGACGAACACGTGCACGAGCTGCTGCGCAACATCTTGTACCACGCTGCGGAATTCCCCTGGAAGGGCGCAGCGCGCTGATTTCCTCCCCCCTGTTTGATTCACCACTGAAAGGAGCCGTCCATGACTGCACCCACTTGCAACCAGCCACACCACCACGACCACGCCCACCAGCACGGCCCGCAGTGCGGCCACACGGCCGTGATGCACGAGGGCCATGTCGATTACCTGCACGATGGGCACTTGCACCATCCGCATGGCGACCATGTGGACGAGCACGTGATTGCCGTCTCGGCCACCAACCCCGATGCCTGCACGCCGCAACACCGTTGCCAGGGCCATGAGCCTGGCCACGTGCATGGCCCGGGCTGCGGCCACGAGGCCGTGCCGCATGGCGATCACGTGGACTATCTGGTCGATGGGCATCTGCACCACCCGCACGGCGACCATTGCGACGACCACGGCCCGCTGCAAGTGGTGACGGGCGCTGCGTGAGCGCGGGCGATGACGGCGCTGCCGCGCCAGGGCTGCGGCGGCGCGGCCTGTTTGCCCTGATGACCGCAGCGGGCGCGGCCATGGGCCTGGGCGGCGCCCAGGCAGCGTCGCTCAAGCGCGATGAACACGTGCTGGCCCTGCCCGGGCTGCTGTGGCAGGGCGCTAATGGCCAGCTGCAGGCCGACGTCGAGCTGTGGGTTTATGAAAACGAGCGCCGCCCAGGCGCTCGCAGCCTGTTTGCGCGCTATCTGGGCATTGAGTTGGGCCAGCTCAGCGCGCGCGAGCGCGCGCTCTTCGAAGCCCGCGCGCGCTGGTTCCTCAAGGATTCCGAGCGCGGCAAGCGCCTGTCGATTGAACTGCATGGCCAAGGCCCGTTGCCTGTGGGCCGCACCGACCGCGCAGGCCGCAGCTCCACGCAGATCAGCCTGCCCGGCGCGCTCTGGAACCCCGCCTGGGATCGCGCCCCGGCGCAGCCGCTGGCCTATGCCGTGGCTGGCCGCAATCAGAGCCAGGGCTGGCTTTGGCCCGTGGCCGCACAAGGCCTGTCCATCGTCAGCGACATCGACGACACCATCAAAATCTCCCAGGTGCGCGACACGCGCCAGTTGCTGCGCAACACCTTTCTCGCCCCCTTCGAGGCCGTGCCTGGCATGGCCACCTGGCTGCGCCAGATGCAGGCCGCTGGCGCCCAAGCCGGGCGCAATGTCGAGCTGCACTACCTCTCGTCCAGCCCAGTGCAGCTGCTTGAGCCACTGCAGGATTTCTTGCAGGCCTACGGTTTTCCGGGCGGCTGCTTGCTGCTGCGCGAATCGACCGCCTGGAGCCGCCTGATCCCGGGCGCGCAGGATAGCCAGCGGCACAAGCTGGCGCATTTGCAGCGTTTGATGGCGCGCTTTCCTGGGCGGCGCTTCGTGTTGATTGGCGACTCGGGCGAGGCCGACCCGGAGATCTACGCCCAGGCGGCCAGCGGCCACCCGCAGCAGGTGGCGGCCATCCTGATTCGCGACGTGACCGGCGAGCCGCCATCAGTCGCACGCTACCGCCAGGCCATGGCGGCGCTGCCAGCGGCCACGCCCTGGTATCTGATTGAGGACGGCGCGCAAGGCCTGGCCATTGCGCAACAACACGGCTTTTGGCTTTGACGCCCCGCGCAGCCAGCGCCCCCAGCCCTTGCAGGCATCCGGCCTGCAGGGGCCTTACTTTTGCTTGCAAGCAGGCTGGGCGGCGCAGCGTTATAACCACGCGATCGTCTTGAACAAGGATTGCCCATGCCAATGAAGCCCCTGGACTGCCAGCGCCCGAAAGTGCTTGCCCCCCCAACGCGCCGCTGGCGCCACGCCTGGCTGGCGCTGCTGGCCGGCCCGTTGCTGGCGCTGGCGCAGCCCCAGCAGCCAGAGCCAAGCCAGCAGGAGCTGCAGCCAGAGCCGCCGCTGTACACCGAGGACTACGGCCGCTGCTTGGAGCGCGCCGATGCCGCCAATGCCGACATCATCGACTGCATGGCCAAGGAGCTGGCGGTGCAGGACGGACGCCTCAACACCCATTACCAGGCGCTGCGCGCGCAGCTGAGCGCGCCGCGCAAGGAGCAGCTCAAAAACGCGCAGCGTCTTTGGCTGCAATACCGCGATGCGCATTGCGCATTCCTGTTTGATCCGGACGGCGGCACCATCACCCGCCTGCTGGCCAACGATTGCACGCTGCGCGAAACCGCCTTGCGCGCACAAGAGCTGCAGGGCCTGGCCGAAACGGGTCTGTTCGAGGATGTCAGCAGCTCGCCCGAGCAAGAGGCGCGGCCCGAGGCCGCGGCCAGCAGCCCCAGCGCATCGCAAGAAGCGGCCCAGCCCAATGAAGCCGGATGGTCTGCGCTGCTGCAACAGCT
>JAUMYI010000238.1:0-413 GCA_030528705.1 Comamonadaceae bacterium
TCTATAATCCTTGAGAAGCGAAATTGAAAGGGACGGCGTTTCATCATCAACATGCCCACAATCATTGATGATGCGAGTCCATGCCGCCCCCACCACCTTGCCCTCAACTTCTGCCACATAGCAGACATCATCTTTCTTGCCAAAATCTGAAATATATATTTGTAGATCTGGATGTTTTATAATTTCTCTGGATGGCGCTTGCGCGCCTTCAGGAACAAAGATGGCCTCATATAGAAATACATCCAACAGCTTGATTTCACACTGCTTTAATTCTCTGATTTTGTAATTCATGCCAGCCTCCGATTTATATTATGCAAAGGGCTTGACGGGCTGCAAAAATACCATCCGCAGGGGCTGCTTTGAGCCTCGATCAAATGGCGCAAAAGAGGCTTTTTTGCCCCTTTTGCCCCTTT
>JAUMYI010000238.1:423-3372 GCA_030528705.1 Comamonadaceae bacterium
CGCCCCGCGAGCCCCCTATGCCCCCGCGGCCAGCGCGCCCTGCCGCCGCATGCGCATCAGCTTATAGAGCGTGTTATGCAAGGGCCTCTGCTGGACCCTTCAGTCTTGCGGCGGTGTTTTCGGTCAAAACCGCGCAGCTGTTGCAGCAGTGCAGACCATCCGGCTTCATTGGGCTGGGCCGCTGCAACGCCACATCACCCCATGCGGCCAAACTTGCCGCTGTTGAAGTCGCGGATGGCTTCGGCGATTTCGGCCTGGCTGTTCATCACGAACGGGCCATAGCCCACCACCGGCTCGTCAATCGGCTCACCGGCCAGCAGCAGCAGCTTGGCATCGGCATTGGCCTCGATGCTGACGCCGCTGCCCTGATGCGAGAGCGTGGCCATTTCGGCCTTGCGCAGCACGCTCTGGCCATTGACCAGCACCGTGCCATCGAGCACCACAATCAGCGTGCTCCAGCCTTCGGGCTGATCCAGCACAGCGGTTTGACCGGCATTCAGGCGCACATCCCAGACGTTCATCGGGCTGTAGGTGGCGGCAGGCCCCTTGCCTCCGCCATACTGCCCGGCAATCACCCGCACCCGCCCGGCATCGCCCAGCAGCGCAATGGACGGGATTTGCGCATCGGTAATGCCCTGATAGTGCGCCGGGGTCATCTTGTCCTTCCGGGGCAGATTCACCCACAGCTGCACCATCTCGAACGGCCCGCCCTCGCGGCTGTAACGCTCGGAATGAAATTCCTCGTGAATGATGCCGGCGCCGGCCGTCATCCACTGCACATCGCCGCGGCCAATCACGCCGCCAGCGCCGGTGCTGTCGCGGTGCTCGACCTCGCCTTCATAGACGATGGTGACCGTCTCGAAACCGCGATGCGGATGCTGGCCCACGCCACGGCGATAGCCGCTGTTGGGCGGGAATTCGGTCGGCGCGGCATAGTCCAGCATCAGAAACGGGCTGCGGCTGGGCACATCCGCGCCGCTGTAGCCAAACATGCCGTGCACGGGAAAACCATCGCCCACCCAGTGAGGGCCAGGGGCGCTGCGGGTGTCGATGACGGTCTTGGCGGTGATGGTGGCAGTGGTCATGGCAAACATCCTTTCTGAGAGCGCATAACACGCTCTCAATCAACGCCGCCCAAAGCGGCATGGGTGCCATGGTAGGGATGAATGCCTGCGGGATAAACTGGCGTTTCTTCACCACATCATCCCGTATTTGCAACAATCAACCGCCGCCCCATGCACGCCCCCAGTGACGACTTGCACGACCTCAACGACCTGGCCTACTTCGCCCACGTGGCCGGGCACGGCGGCTTTGCCGCCGCCGAGCGGGCCACCGGCATCCCCAAATCCAAACTCAGCCGCCGCGTAGCCGCGCTGGAAGAGCGCCTGGGCGTGCGCCTGATCCAGCGCACCACGCGCCGCTTTGCCATCACCGACATGGGCCAGCGCACCCTGCAGCACGCCCGCGCCATGCTGGCCGAGGCCCAAGCCGCGCAGGCCCTGGCGCGCGAGCACAGCGGCCAGCCGCGCGGCGCGGTGCGCCTGGCCTGCCCGCCCGCGCTCTTGCACAATGCCGTGGGCCCAATGCTGGCGCGCTTTCTCAACGCCTGGCCGCAAGTGAGCGTGCAGGTGCAGGCCAGCAACCGCAATGCCGACGTCTGGCAGGACAGCATTGATCTGGCGCTGCGCGTGCGCGCCCCCAGCGCCCCCTTGCCGCGCGAGGAAACCCTGCGCCCGCTGGCCCTCAGCCCGCACGTGCTGGTGGCCGCCCCGGCCCTGCTGGCCAACGCCGCCCCGCCCGCCGCGCCCCAAGACCTGGCCCGCCTGCCCAGCGTGGCGCTGGGCAACTCGCCCGAAGAAAGCCAATGGCTCTTGACCAGCCCCGATGGCCGCCACGCCGTCTTGCCGCTGGCCCCGCGCCTGGTAGTGGACGATGCCGACGCCCTGCTGTGCGCCGCACTGGCCGGCGTGGGCTGCGCCGCCCTGCCCCGCTTGCTGGCGCACGACGCGCTGGCGCGCGGCGATTTGCAAGAAGTGCTGCCCGGCTGGGCCCCGCCAGCGGGCCAGGTGCAAGCCGCTTACGCCACCCGACGCGGCATGCGCCCGGCGGTGCGCATGCTGCTCGATGCGCTGTCTGCCGGGTTTGACGATCTCATCCGCCAAGGCCGCTGCCTGCAACCACTGGCGCCACTGGCACCACTGACCTGACGCGCCCGCCGCCTTTGAGGGCTTGCGCCCAAAGCCTGTGTTCGCCATCTTGGCGCAAGCAGGCAAGAAGCGGTTTTACATGGGCAGCGGCGCTCCACCCAGCCCGCCACCCAGCCCATATGGCCGCAGAGCTTTGCGGGCACGGCAAAGCGCCCCAATCCGCCCGATGGCCCGCCGGGCAGAGATTTTGCGCGGCCCCTCAAACCGGCATGGCCGCATATTCGGCCATGCGTTGCTTGTAATTGTCTGGCGTATGGCTCCAGCGGCTGGGGTCGTCGTATTCAAAATCCGCGCCCAGCTCCCCGGCGCGCGAGATGCGAATCATGCATTTGAGCCAGCCGCGCCCATTGGGGTTTTCCGCTTTCATGACGGCATGCAATTGCTTGAGCAAATCCAAGCGCGGCCCATCCGGCGCCACCATCAGGCAGGTATTTTGCGCGTCATACGAATAGCCGCGCATGCCGGCATGGCCATCGCCAACCTCCCCAATCAGGATGATTTTCTGCCAGCCTGGCTGCTCGGTGACTTCCGCATCCTGCAGCAAGGATTTGCAAAGCTCAATCAAGGCTTCGTCCTTTGTCATTTCTTCCTCCATACAAACTCATAAAAAAGTTCAGACTGGCATGGCCACATATCCGGCCATGCGTTGCTTGTCATTGTCTGGTGTGTGGCTCCAGCGGCTGGGGGCGTCGTATTCGAAATCCGCGCCCACCTCCCCGGCACGCGAGATGCGAATCATGCA
>JAUMYI010000006.1:0-6179 GCA_030528705.1 Comamonadaceae bacterium
GCTGCCAGAAAAAGCCTATTGCGTCATCATTCCAATCAAAGTTGCTCTAGCTTGGTCTACCGCTCGCCTCCTGCACTTGTTCTGGACAGAGCTTTGCCTATCGGGCCGTGCGTTGCAGCGGGCCGCCAGCGCCGCGGCGCTTTGGCACAATGCCGCTCTGTTGTTTTTGCTGTGCTGTGTCGATGCAATCCCAGATCAAGTTTCGCCTGCGCATTTACCGTGATGAGGTGATTGCCATGGGCCCGGGCAAGGTGGAGTTGTTGGAGGCCATCCGCGATGCCGGTTCGATTTCCGCAGCGGCGCGGCGGTTGGGCATGTCCTACCGGCGTGCCTGGTTGCTGGTGGATGAGCTCAATGGCGCGCTGCGCGAGCCGGCGGTGTGCACGGTGACCGGCGGCGCGCATGGCGGCGGCGCGAGGCTGACGCCGCTGGGCCTGCAGCTGGTGGCGCATTACCGCGCTGCGGAGGACAAGGCGCGCCGGGCCGCAGCGGTCGAGCTCAAAGGCTTGCTGGACATGCTGGCACCCTGATCGGGCGCCTGCAAGACCCGCCTGGACAGCGGGGTGTGCAATCTGGCTTATAAAGCGCGCCATGCCAAATCAACGCTCTTTTTCAGGCCGCCCTCGGGTGGCCGTTGCTGTTTTTCGATCCCCGCCAGCGCCTGCGTTGCCGCGCGGCGCTGGGCCTTTGGGGGTGAGTGGCTGGCCTCGCGTGCTGCGCTTGGGCTTGTGCCTGCTGGTGCTGGCTGTGCTGTGGTTGCATGGCGCGGCGCGGGCTGATATTGATGTGCCGCCCACGCAGGCCAGGGGGATCGAAGCGGCCCGCAGCACGCTGGAGAATGCCGAGCTGAGCCAAGCCCAGCGTGAGGCGGCCCAGGCCCAGTTGGAGGCGGCTGCGGCGCTGGAGAAAGAGGCCGAGCCGCTGCTCGAACAACTGGCCCAGTTGCAGGAGAAAAGCCGTGCAGCGGTGCCTCCCGGGCTGGCCCCATTGACGGCGGCCGAGCGCCAAAGCCAGTTCAAGCAATGGACGGAGCGGCTGCCGCAGAGCATGGGCAACGATGCGCTGGAGCACCTGCTGCGCGAGGAGCGCAATGTCAGCAATACGCTCAAGGCGCGTATTGATGCCTTGGCCGGTGAGTTGACCAATCTGATCTCGCGCCCAGGGCAGCGCCTGAGCCAGATGGCGGCGCTGCGCCAGCGCGCAGACGCCAGCGCGGGCGAGCCCGCCAGCGATGCCAATGAGCCTGCGGCGCTGTTCGAGGCCAGGCGCCTGCGCCGTGCCGCAGAGCATCGGCGCGCGTTGGCCGAGCTGGCGCTGTACGAGGCCGAGCAGGCCACGGCCGAGCTGCGTCAGCGCCAGCTGGAAAACCAATTGCAATCCTTGCGCCAGGAGCAGGCCTTGCGTGCGCCGCGCATCGAATGGCTGAGCCAGCGCATCAGCGCCAACAGCCTGCAGCGCCTGCAAAGCCAGGCGCAGGAGCTGGCGGCCTTGGCCGAAAGCAGCGCCGCGCAGGACGATGCCGCGCTGCAAGAGTTGGCCCAGCGCAATGCCGAGCTGGCCCGGCAACTGTTGCAGGGCACGCAGCAGCTCGGTGAGGAGCGCCGCACGCTCAGCGACTACGAGCGTGAGCGCGAGCAAATTGCCACTGCGCTGCGCGACACCCAGGCCCGCTTGCGCCTGGGCGGCAGCGATGCGGCAACCGGCTACTGGCTGTGGCAGCAGCGTCTGAGCATGCCTTCGCTGCTTGCGCTGACCGCCCAGCGCAAGCAGGTGCAGCAGCGCCTGGCGGAGTTGCGCCTGCAGCTCTACAACGCTGCTGAGACGCGCTATGCCGCCAATGAGTTGAGCGAGCCCCAGGCGCAGCCGGCTGCCCAGGCCGCGGCGGCGTTGCCTGGCGGCCAGCGCAGCGCCTGGCAGGCCACGCATGCCGAGCTGATCGACCAGCTCGAGCAGTTGTTGCGCCGCCGCATCGCGGTGCTAGAGCAGACCGATGGCACTTTGCAGACCTTGCTCACGCGCGGCGATGAGCTGCTTCAGTTGATGGACCGGCAACTGCTGTGGACGCCCAGTCACCCCAGGGTTGGCAAGCAATGGCTGGCCGATTGGCGCGAGCAAGGGGCGGAAGCCATCGCGTTGACGGCCACGCTGGGCAGGGCGATGCGCTTGGTGCTGGCCGATCTGTTCAGTGACCCTTTGCCCTACCTGGGCCTGGCGTTGCTGCTGGGGGCTTTGCTGGCGCTGCGCCTGCGCGCACCGCAGCACCTGCGCGCCATCAGCGAGCGCATGCGCGACGTGAGTCAGGACCGCTTCGTTTTCACCTTGCAGGCACTGCTGTGGACGCTGCTGATTGCCCTGCCCGGTGCGGTGGCACTGTGGGGCGTAGGAATGGCCTTGCAACAGGTTGGGGCCCGTCATCTGAGTGAGGTCGAAGCCGTTGGCAACACGCTGATGCAGGTGGCGCAGCTACTGCTGCTGACTGGCTTGTGGGGGGCATTGATAAGGCCTGGGGGGCTGGCGCTGGCGCATTTCGAATGGCCTGTTGCCCAGGTGCGGGCTTTACGCTGGGCACAGCCTGTGGCCATGGCGCTGATCGTGCCGATCTCATTCGTGGCCCTGCTGGCGCTCAATCAAGGCAGTGATGCGGCCAACAACACTTGGGGGCGTCTTGCCTTGATCGTGTTAGGCAGCGCCCTGGCCGCATTGTCCTGGCGATTGATGCGCCGGCTATGGCCGGCCGAGGAGCATGCCGCGCCATTGGTGCTGCGCATACTGGGCTGGCTGCTTCCGGGCACATTCCTTGCTGTGGCATTGCTGGCATTGAGTGGCTACGTATACACAGGCAATGTCGTATTTGATGCGCTGTTTACGAGTCTGACTTTGGTTTTGGGTGTGATGACGATGGACGGCCTGCTGCGCCGCTGGCTGTTGCTGAGCGAGCGCCGCTTGACACAAAAGCGCCTGTTGGAGCAAGCCCTGTACCAGGGCGCAGCCGTCGTGGACACTGAGGCGGGGCAGACGCCGCAAGAGATTGAGTCCGATGAACTCAGCCTGGTCAGTGTCAGTGCGCAAACGCACCGCCTGCTGCGCCTGTTGCGCCTGACGCTGTTGGTTCTGGGGCTGCTGTGGGCCTGGTCGGACGTGCTGCCTGCGTTGCTGCGCCTGGATGGCGTGCCGCTGTGGAGCAGCAGCGCCACCGGGGCCGATGGCAAGCCCATGCAGGTGCCGGTGACGCTGATGGACGTGCTGCTGGGCGTGCTGCTGCTGCTGCTGACCTTCAGCATGGCGCGCAACCTGCCGGGCCTGCTGGAGTTGGCGCTGACCTCCTCGCGCTTTGTCAGCAGCGCCACGCGCTACACCCTGACCACGCTGCTGCGCTACGCCATCACCATCGCCGGCGTGCTGCTGGCTTTCAGCCTGTTTGGCCTGCGCTGGAGCCAACTGCAGTGGATGGCCGCGGCCCTGACCGTGGGCCTGGGCTTTGGCCTGCAGGAGATTTTTGCCAACTTCGTCTCCGGGCTGATCTTGCTGGTCGAGCGCCCGTTTCGCGTGGGCGACACCGTCACCATCGACAAGGATTTGACCGGCACCGTCACCCGCATCCGCACGCGCGCCACCACGGTGCTGGACTACGACAACCGGGAAATCATCATTCCCAACAAGACCTTCATCACCGGCCAGGTGACCAACTGGACGCTCAGCGACACCGTCACCCGCCTGGTGCTCAACGTCGGCGTGGCCTATGGCAGCGATGCCAAGCAGGTGCGCCAGCTGCTGCTGCGCGCTGCCCACGAGCACCCGAACGTGCTGGCCGAGCCCGCGCCCAACGCCTGGTTCATGGCGCTGGGCGGCAGCACGCTGGACTTTGAGTTGCGCGTGTACGTGGCCACGCTGGGCGAGCGCATGCCGGTGCGCAACGACCTGAACCGCCGCATCACTGAGCTGCTGGGCGAGGCTGGCATCGAAATCGCCTTCCCGCAGTTGGACGTGCACCTGTGCGATCTGCCGCAGGCCGTGCAGCAGGCGGCGCAGCAACCGCAGCTGCCCGCGGCGGGGCAGGGGGCTGGGCAAGAAGGGGCTGGGCCAGGCCCGGCGGCCAGCTGAGCCCAGGACGCAGCGCCCGGCTTGGCCGGGCGCTTTTTTTGTGCCGTGCGGCGCGCCTTGTGGGCTGGCGTGCCTGTGGGGGGCGCTTTGAAGAAGGCGCTTACGTCTTGGGGCGGAAGGCCTGGCAGACGGCTGGGTCGGTCTCGATGCGCGCTGCGCCGATCAAATCCAGGCAGTAGGGCACGGCGGCGAAGATGCCGTGGGCGATGGTCTGCCCGTCCTGGCTTTGCAGGCCGCCCAGGGTTTCGGCGATGGCGCGTGGGCGTCCGGGCAGATTCAGAATCAGCGCGCGGCCGCGCACCACGCCGACCTGGCGCGAGAGGATGGCCGTGGGCACGAAGTGCAGGCTGATCTGGCGCATTTGCTCGCCAAAGCCGGGCATGACGCGCTCGGCCACGGCCAGCGTGGCCTCGGGCGTGACGTCGCGCGGCGCCGGGCCGGTGCCGCCAGTGGTCAGCACCAGGTCGCAGCCGATTTCATCGACCAGCTCGATCAGGGTGCGCTCGATCAGCGCCTGCTCGTCGGGGATGAGCCGCTCGGTGAATTGCATCGGATTGCGCACGGCGCGGCCCAGCCACTGGCGCAGCGCCGGCAGGCCTTCGTCGGCGTAGGCGCCGCTGCTGGCGCGGTCGCTGGTGGCCACCAGGCCGATGCGCACGCAGGGCAGGGCGGTGGCATCAGCGGCATCGGGGTTTGGGGGGGCAGTGCGCATGGCTTGGCTCATGGGGTTTCGAGCAGGGTGTCAAACAGGGGATAGACGGTCAGGGCGTCGCCGTGGGCGATCTGGGCGCCCGGCGCGGTCTCGGCCAGGGCGTTGGCAAACGCCGCGCCCGAGAGCATGTTCGAGCCCTGCTGCGCCAGCGGCGTGGCCTGCCAGCCTTGCGGGCCTTGCTCCAGCCGCACGCGCACGAACTCGCGGCGCGGCTCGGGCTTGCTGCGGCTGAAGTGGGCCCGCGCCTGCCATTGCAGCGGCCTGGCGCGCTGCGCGTCCAGGCCGCTGAGGCGGCGCAGCGCCGGCAGCGCCAGCTGCTGGAAAGTCACCAGGCTGGAGACTGGGTTGCCCGGCAGCATGAAGACGCGGCAGGGCGGCTGCTCCTCATCCACGCCACCCTGGGCGCCGCGGGCGATGTGGCCCCAGGTGAAGGGCTTGCCCGGCTTGATGAACAGCCGCCATTGCACCAGCGTGCCCACCTCCTCCAGTGCGCGCTTGAGGTGGTCCTCCTCGCCGACGGAGACGCCGCCCGAGCACAGGATGGCGTCGCTGTGCTGCGCCGCGCGCTGCAGCGCATCGCGCGTGGCGGCCAGCGCATCGGGCAGGGCGCCGCCGTCGATGGCGGCAAAGCCCAGCGCCTGCAGCCAGCTCAGCAGCATGACGCGGTTGCTGTCGTAGATCTGCCCGGGTTGCAGCGGCTGGCCGGGCTGCACCAGCTCGTTGCCGCTGGAGAACACCGTCACGCGCAGCGGCGCCAGCACCGGCGCCTGCGCATAGCCCTGGATGGCCAGCAGGCCGATGCTGGCCGGGTTCAGGCGCGCACCGCGCGAGAGCAGCGTGGCGCCGGCTTGCAGCTCTTCGGCGCGGCGGCGGATGTGCTGGCCGGGGCGGATCGCCTGGCCGGGCGCCAGCGCAATTGCGCCCTGGCTGGCATCGTGCGTGACGTGTTCCTGCATCAGCACGGCCTGGGCGCCTGCCGGAATGGGCGCGCCGGTGAAGATGCGCGCGGCCTGGCCAGGCTGCAGCGCCGGGCCCTGGGCGGCGTCGCCAGCGGCGATGCGCTGCACGACCTGCCAGCTGCTGCGGTCTGCGCCGCAGATGGCGTAGCCGTCCATGGCGCTGTTGTCGAAGTTGGGCACGTCCAGCCGCACGGGCAAGTCCTCTGCCAGGATGCGGCCGTGCAGCTGCGCCAGCGGCAGGGTTTCGCTGCGCACCATGGGCTGGTGGGTGTGCAACAGGGTGTGCAGGGCGTCGTGGTAGTCGAGCAGGTCTTTGGTCATGGCGGGGCTCTTGGGGCAGCAGGCGCTTCAGCGCGGCTGCAACTGCTGTTGCAGCGCCTGCAGCGCTGGCAAGTCGTTGAGGTTGG
>JAUMYI010000006.1:6279-9439 GCA_030528705.1 Comamonadaceae bacterium
CCCATGCGCTGGCCTTGGCCCCCGGCCAGAATCAGCGCGCCGATGCGCGCTGCGGCGGGCTGCGGCGCAGCCTGCCAGCGTTGCTGCGCGGCCTGGTCGCTGGCCTTGGCCTGCACCCAGTGCGCGCTGGCGTCGGCAAAGCATTCCTGCTTCCAAAACGGCGCTTCGGTCTTGAGGTAATCCATGATGAAGGCATTGGCCTCGTAGGCATCGCGGCGGTGGGCGCTGGCGGTCTCGACCAGCACGATGGCCTCGCCCGCGGCAATGCGGCCCACGCGGTGCAGCACGGTGGCGGCCTGCAAATCCCAGCGTTGGCGCGCCTGGGCGAGGATGCGCTCGATCTCGGCCTCGGTCACGCCGGGGAAGTGCTCCAGCTGCAAATGGCTCAGCGGCGCCTGGCGCGCGTCGTTGCGCACGTGGCCGGCAAAGCGCACCGTGGCGCCGCACTGCCCCCGGGGCATGGCGGCGGGGGCCTGCAAATCCAGCGGCTCGCTCTGGATGCGCACTCGGAACAGGGACATGGCGCGCCCCTTCAACCGCCAGTCACCGGCGGCAGGATGGCCACTTCGTCGCCATCGGCGATTTCGGCCGGGCCATGCAGCAGCCGCTGGTTCAGGGCCAGCTTGAAGATGCGCCCGGGCGCTAAGGCCTCGGCCCAGTCCGGGCCGCGCTGGCGCAGCTGCTGCAACAGGGCCTCGGTATTGCCGCCGGCCCAGGGCAGGGCCTCACGGCCAGCGGGTTGCAGCAGCTTGAGGGGGCCGAAATAGACGATGGTGATCATGGCGGGCAGGGCGTATTGGCTCAGCAAGGGCGGCGCAGGGCGCGCGGCGGCGCCGAGTGTAGCAAGCGCAGGTCTGCACGAATCGCAGCGTCCTGTGTGCAGGCCTTCTCCAAAGGGATCAATTGACCGATTGCTTTGGGGCTGTGTGAGCGGCCCCTGGCAGGCAAGGGGCGCAGGCCGTATCATGGCGCCCGACGCCAGCAGGAAAAGCCCGCAATGAATGCCACGACGACACCTTTGCTCTCCAACGCTGTGGGTGGCGCCTTGGCCAGCGCCGGCCCGGCCCAGCTGATCGACGGCTTTGGCCGCCGCATCCACTATCTGCGCGTCTCCGTCACCGACCGCTGCGACCTGCGCTGCAACTACTGCATGCCCAAGGATTTCAAGGGTTTTGAGGAGCCGGCCAACTGGCTCAGCCACGCCGAGATGGCCCGGCTCATCGCGCTGTTCGTGCAACTGGGCGTGAACAAGGTGCGCCTGACTGGCGGCGAGCCGCTCACGCGCCGCGGCGTGGTCGAGCTGGCCGAGCGCATCGGCCGCATGCCGCAGGTGCGCGATCTCTCGCTGTCCACCAACGGCACCATGCTGGCGCGCCATGCCGCGGCCCTCAAGGCCGCTGGCGTCAAGCGCCTGAACGTCAGCCTGGACTCGCTCGATGCCGCCACCTTTGCGCAGATCACCGGGCGCGACTGCCTGCCTGATGTGCTGGCCGGCCTGAAGGCTGCGCGCCAGGCCGGTTTTGCGCCCATCAAGCTCAACTGCGTCGTGCACGCCCAAACGCCCGAGGCCGAAGTGGCCCGCATGCTGGCCTACACGCTGGCCAGCGGCTTCATCCTGCGGCTGATCGAGACCATGCCCATGGGCGAGAGCGGACGCCAGTTCCAGCCGGCAGACCTGACGCAAATGGGCGCGCGCCTGGCCAGGCGCTTTGGCCTGGTGCCGGCGCTGGACGTGGGCGATGGCGGCCCGGCGCGCTACTGGGCCGCAGGCCAGGGGGCGCCTGCGCTGGGCGTGATCACCCCCATGTCGCAGCACTTTTGCGCCAGTTGCAACCGCGTGCGCCTGACGGTCGATGGCAGCTTGCACCTGTGCCTGGGCCAGGAGGGCCGCGTGCCGCTGGGCCGCATGCTGCGCGAGGGTGCGGACGATGCGCAGCTGCTGGCGGCCATCCGCGCCGGCATCGCCGCCAAGCCCGAGCGGCACGAATTTCACAGCGCGCCGCAGCGCATCGTGCGCTTCATGTCGCAAACCGGGGGGTAGCCAATGAATCCCATGCCCAAAAACGTGCTGGGGCTGGTTGGCCGCTCCGGCAGCGGCAAGACCACGCTGCTCGAAGCCATGCTGCCGCTGCTGCGCGCACGCGGCCTGCGCGTCAACGTCATCAAGCACAGCCACCACGACATCACGCTGGAGCCACCGGGCAAGGACAGCGCGCGCTTTCGCGCCGCCGGCGCGCAGGAGGTCATGATTGCCTCGCCCTGGCGCTTTGCCATCATGCATGAGCTGCACGGCCAGCCCGAGCCCGAGCTGGCCGAGCAACTGGCGCGCCTGGCGCCGGCGGACTTGACGCTGCTCGAAGGCTTCAAGCGCCAGCCCATCGCCCAGTTGGAGGTTTACCGCCCGGCGCTGCAGTTGCCGCCGCTGCACACCGAGCCCGGCAGCGGCATCATCGCCGTGGTCAGCGACGCGCCGCCGCCGCCCGGCGCGGCATTGCCCTGGCTGCCGCTGAATGCGCCGGCCCAGGTGGCCGACTTCATCCTGACGCAATTGCAGCTGGCCTGATGCTGCGGCGCAGAAAGGGGCTCTGCTTGGGCGGCATCCCTCTGTCTTGAGCAGGCTCGTGCGTCAGGCTCGCCGCATTTTGTGACAAGACGTTTGTTGCGCCACTACAATGCGCGCCTTTTGCGCGGCCGCGCGCTGTACGCGCGTGCTGGCCGCAGTGTTTCGTGGTGTTCGCCAGCATGCCGCTGGCGGCCGGGCCTGGGCGGTGTGCGGCTTGCACGGTCTGACCAGGCTCGGCGGGAAGCAGGTGCCAAGCCTGCGCTGCCCCCGCAACGGTAGGTTCATGTATCCGCCCCGGCCCCGGCTGCTGTGTGCTGCCGGTGGTTGCCACTGTGGCCCTGCGCCGTGGGAAGGCTGGGCGGTGTTTTGCAGGCGCATCGCTTTGATGCACGCCTGCGGCCTGGACGAGCCCGGAGACCGGCCGCGAAACCACCCTGGTGGCGTCTTTGCTGCGCCCGCCATCTTGCCTTTTCCGGCGGCAGCCCCTTGCAGGGTGCGCGGCCTGGCAAGGCGGCGGGCCGGGGCGCCGAGTGTGTGTTCGCCGCGCGGGTTGGCGCGGCAAGGGGAATCCAATGAGCCGTTTCTTTGCATCGGGCC
>JAUMYI010000006.1:9539-14326 GCA_030528705.1 Comamonadaceae bacterium
GAGTGGACGGCAGCGCAGACTTCGATGAACCTGCGCGGCGCGGCCACCGATGGCCAGGGGCGCGACTTTCGCAGCCAGGTGCTGGTGCTGGTCAATGGCCGCCGCGCCGGCACGGCCAATCTCTCCAAGCTCAGCCCGGCCGAGGTCGAGCGCATCGAGATCGTGCGCGGCCCATCCTCGGTGCTGTACGGCAGCCAGAACATGGGCGGCATCGTCAACGTCATCATGAAAAGCGGCCAGGGCCAGCCGCCTGCCAGCGTGCAGCTGCGCGGCGGCTCCTGGGGCCAGTACCACGCCCAGGCCCAGACCAGCGGCGCCAGCGGCAACATGGATTGGTTCATCGGCGCCTCAGCCGGCGGGCGCGATGATTACGACAGCGGCCTGGGCCAGCGCATGGAAAACACCGCCTGGCGCCGCCGTGGCGCCAGCGCCGCCTGGGGCTGGCAGCTGCACGAGCGGCACCGGCTGGATGTGAACCTGCGCAGCGATGGCATCTTCGATGCGGGCTTTCGCGGCTCGGGCGCCAACACCTTGAGCCGGGACAACCGCTCCAACCGCTCGCTGGATTTGGTCTATGACGGCGCCAGCGCCGATCAGCGCCTGGGCTGGACGGCGCATCTGTACCGCCTCAAGGACGTGGACGAGTTCAACTGGGCCTCGCCGGTGATCCGCTCGGGCAACAAGCCCGCGCCGGGCACGGCGCGCGATTACAACCGCCGCAATCTCAGCGCCACGGGCGCGCGCCTGCATGCGCGCGCGGCGCTCACGCCCAGCAACGATCTGCTGCTGGGCTACGACAGCGAGCGCAGCAAGCTGCGCTCGCAGCGCGAGCGCCTGCCCGTGCCCGGCGGCCCCACGAATCAAGTGCCGCCCATCGACTACAACCAGACCGAGCAGGTGCATGCGCTGTATTTCGAGGACGCGCAGCGTCTGCTCGATGACCGCCTGACGCTGCGCGGCGGCCTGCGCAAGACCTGGGGCCGCACGCATTTTGACGACACCCCGCACCTGGCCGCGCAGCGCGCGGCGGCGCGCTCCTACGACGCGCTGACCTGGTCGCTGGGCGCCACCTACCGCCTGAATGCGCAGACCAGCCTGCGGGCGCTGGCGGCCACGGGCTTTCGCGCCCCCACGGCCACCGAGCTGGCCGCGGACTTCACCGCGCTGGGCGGCGGGCGCAGCTTTGGCAACCCGAACCTCAAGCCCGAGCGCGCGCGCCAACTGGAAGTGGGCGCGACCTGGCAGGGCGCGGCCTGGCGGCTCGATGGCGCGCTGTTTCAAAACACCATCAGCGATCGCATCATCACCATCTCGCGCGGGCCGGGCACCAACACCTCGGACTACGGCAACAACCGCGCCGACATCGTCGCGCGCGGCCTGGAGGCCAGCGCGCACTGGCGCCTCGATCAGGCCCTGGGCTGGGGCGCGGGCGCGCCGGCGCTGAGCCTGTTCGGCCACGGCTACTACCACTTCAACATGCAGGACAAGGGCGCGGCCGCCGTGCTGGAAAGCCAGCGCGTGCAGCGCATGTACCGCCACGCGCTCTCGGCCGGGCTGCGCTACGGCCAGGGCAGCGAGGGCCGCCCCGGCGCCTGGAGCGTGCAGCTGGCGGGCATTCTGCGCGGGCCGATGTGGTACGACACCGAGGAGTCGCTGCTGATCCCGCAGGCCGAGCCGCGCCGCGCCTTCCTGCACCGCAAGGGCAGCTTCACGGTCTGGAATCTGCGCGGCCAGTACCAGCTCAGCCAGAGCCTGCGCCTGTTCGCGGCGGTCAACAACCTGCTGGACAAGAACCAGCACCCGATCTTCATCTCCACCGACCGCGGCGCGGCCTGCATCTCCGACCGGCGCTTCCAGAACGGCGGCTGCGGCACCTCCATGCCCGGGCGCGAGTTCCAACTTGGCCTGGAGGCGCGTTTTTGACGTGCCGGGCGGCCCTGCGCCGGCCGTGGCCCAGGCTGTGCGCTGCGCTGCTGCCCGTGCTGGCCGTATTGGCCTGGCCCGCATGGGCCAGCGCGGCCGCAGCCGATCCGGCCAGCGGCGCCAGCCCCTGGCTGGCCCACTGCCTGCATGAGCAGGCGGCGCAGCCCGCCGCCAGCGCCCCGGTGCTGCTGCGCGATGCGCTGGGGCGCGAGGTGGCGTTGCCGCGCCCGCCGCAGCGCATCGTGACGATTTTTTCCTCCAACACCGAGCTGGTGGCCTATCTGGGCCTGGCCGGGCGCATCGTCGGCGTAGAGGACTACACCCGCTACCCCGCCGCCGTGCTGGGTCTGTCCAAGGTGGGCGGGCGGCTGGGCTTTTCGGTCGATGCCGTCACCGCGCTGGCGCCTGAGCTGGTCATCGTCACCCCGGCGCGCCAGGCCGCGCACCAACTGGTCGAGCCCATGCAGCGCATCGGCGTGCCGGTGATGGTCTTGCTCAGCCGCTCGGTGGGCGAAGTGCTGGACAATCTGCGCCTGGTGGCCCGCGCCGCCGGTGTGCCGCAGCGCGGCCAATGCCTGGCGGCGCAATTGCAGGCGCGGCTCGATCGCATCGCCCGCAGCGTGCCGCCCGAGGCCGCGCCCAGCGCCGTGCTCATCACCGGCCGCATGGGCAATGGCATGCTGCTGGTGGCCCGGCCCGGCAGCTACACGGCCGAGGCCGTCGAGCTTGCCGGCGCGCGCCACGCCCTGCAAGGCCTGGGGCCGCTGGCCCAGGTCTCGCCCGAGGCCGTGCTGGCCGCTGCGCCCGAGGTACTGCTCTTTGCCGGCACCCAGGCCGCCTTTGACGAGCTGCTGCAAAGCCCCGGCTGGCGCGACCTGCCCGCCGTGCGCGCCGGGCGCACGCTGACCGTGGCGCGCGCCGAATTCCTCATCCCCGGCCCGCGCACCATCGACGGCATCGAAAAACTGTTCCAGGCCCTGCACCCGCAGCGCGCCCGGCTGCTGCTGCCCGATGCAGCGCCGGCCGCGCCCACGCCGCCATGACACCTTCCAATCCTTTGACGGACGCCGCCCCCGCCCAGGCCCGCTGGCGGCGTTTCTGCTGCTGGAGCGCGGCCCTGTTGACGCTGGCGCTGCTGCTGGCCGCTTGCGCCGGGCACCGCTGGGCCAGCCCGGCAGCCGTGCTGGCCGCGCTGGGCGGCGACGAGGCGCTGGGCAGCCGCCTGCTGCTGCAATGGCGCCTGCCGCGCGTGCTGGCCGCGGCGCTGGTCGGGGCCTTGCTGGGGCTGTCGGGCGCCATCTTCCAGGGCGTGTTTCGCAACCCGCTGGCCGAGCCTTATCTGCTGGGCGCCTCCGGCGGCGCGGCGCTGGGCGCCAGCGTGGCGCTGCTGGTGCCGCTGGGCCTGCCCAGCGCCTGGCTGCTGCCCGCGCTGGCCTTTGCCGGCGCCTGGGGCGCCACGCTGCTGGTGCTGGGCGTGGCCCGGGTGGCGGGCGCGCTGGATGCGGCCGGCATGCTGCTGGCTGGCGTGGCCATCGCCGCCGTGCTGGGCGCGCTGCGCTCGTTTCTGATGCTGGCGCTGTCGGACGAAACCGTCAGCCTGCAAGTGGTGATGAGCTGGATGCTCGGCGGCATCCAAACCCCGAGCTGGCCGGGCCTGCTGGGGCTGTTGGCGGCCACGCTGGGCTGCGCCTTCATGGCCCAGCGCACCGCGCGCGGGCTGGACCTGCTGGGCCTGGGGCCGCAATTGGCGCAGGGCTTTGGCCTGAACGTGGCGCGCTTCGTGCCCTGGGCCGTGGTGGCTGGCGCGCTCATCGTCGCCGTGGCCGTGGCCTGGGGCGGGCTGGTGGCCTTCGTGGGCCTGGCCGCGCCGCACATCGCCCGCTGGCAGGTCGGGGCGCTGCACCGCCACGTGCTGCCCGCCTCGGCCCTGATTGGCGCCATCGTCGTCACCCTGGCCGATGCGCTGGCGCGCTCCGCGCTGCCGCCGGCCGAAGTGCCGCTGGGCCTGGTCACGGCCCTGGCGGGCGGGCCGTTTTTCATCATCTTGCTGGCGCGCAGGCTGCGGCAATGAGGGCGATGAACACGGTGTTGGACTCCGCTCGCCCGCCTGAAGCTGGCCCTGCATCGCCGGCCCTGGCCCTGCATGGCGTGCGGCTGCGCCGCCAACAGCGCGAGGTGCTGGCCGGCATTGACGTGCAGTTGCCCGCGCGCGGCGCCGTGGCCCTGGTAGGCCCCAACGGCGCGGGCAAATCCAGCCTGCTGTCGGTGCTGGCCGGTTTGAGCGCCCCCGATGCCGGGCAGGTGCTGCTGCATGGCAGGCCGCTGGCGGCCATGCCGGTGGCCGAGCGCGCCCGCCACATCGGCTACATGCCGCAGCAATTCACGCCGCATTGGGACTTGACGGTGCAGGAGCTGGTGCAGGTGCGCCTGGCGCTGCGCCCCGAGCTGGGCCAAAGCCCGGCACAAGTGCTGCATGGGCAGGGGCTGGGCGCATTCGCGCCGCGGCGCTGGTCCAGCCTCTCGGGCGGTGAGCAGGCGCGCGTGCTGCTGGCCACCGTGCTGGCGGCGCAGCCGCCCATTTTGCTGGCCGACGAACCCGGCGCGGCGCTGGACGTGCGCCACCGCCTGGAGCTGGTGCACACGCTGGCCCAGCGCGGACGCGCGCAACTGGTGGTCGTGGTCATGCACGATCTGGAGCTGGCTTTCCAATGCTTTGAGCGCATCCTCGTCATGGCCCAGGGACGCATCGTGCTCGACGGCGGCCCGGATCTGGCGCTGGACGAGCGCCTGGATGCGCATTTCGGTGTGCGCTTTGAGCGCATTGGCGTGCCGCCGCAGGTACTGCTGCGCGCGCAATGGCCCAT
>JAUMYI010000006.1:14426-30721 GCA_030528705.1 Comamonadaceae bacterium
TCGTGAACAGGCGCTGAAAGCGCAAGCAAGCATGGCCCAAGACTTTTCCCATCCCCCCGCTGATTCCCCCGCCCAGCCCCTGCGCATCGACTTGGCTGGCTGGTCGCGCGAGGCCACGCAAGGCCCGCACCGGGAGTTTCTGGCCTTGTTCGAGCAGGCCGAGGCGCTGGGCTACGACGGCGTCTGGTTTCATGAATTCCGCCTGCAAGCGCAAGCCTGGCCTTACCCCTGCCCGCTGCTGCTGGCCGCTGCCGTGCTGGCGCGCACCGAGCGCCTGCGCGTGGGCAGCTCGGTGCTGGTGGCGCCGCTGCACCGCCCGCAACTGTTGGCCGAGCAGGTGCAGCAATTGCAACTCCAAAGTGGCGGGCGCTTTGACGCCGGTATTGGCCGCGGCACCGACCCGGCCACCTTGCAGCAACTGGGCATCGCCCCCGAGCAGGCGCGCGAGAGCATGCAGGGCTGCGTGCAGGCGCTGCAAGAGGCTCTCACCACCGAAGCCAGCAACGCCAGCACGCTACCGCTGTACCTGGCCGCCAGCTCCGAAGACAGCATTGCGTTTGCCGTGACCCAGCGCATCCCCCTGCTGTTGAGCCTGGAGCCGCCCGAGACCGTGCAGCTCGAGCGCCTGGACGCCGCCTGCGCCCAGCAGGGCGGCAACGCCTATGCCCTGCGGCAACGCTCGCCCATCTCGCGCTACGTCGTCATCGGCGCCACGGCGCAGGATGTGCAGGCCCAATTGCAGGCCCTGTGGCCCAAGCTCTGGCAGCGCCGCCTGTACTTCGCCGCCAAGCGCGGCCAAACGCCCGAGCAAGTGCCCGCGCTGGACACGGCCAAGGCCCTGCGCGAGCAATTCATTTACGGCACCCCAGAGCAATGCGTGGCCCAGCTGCGCCAATTGCAGCAGCGCACCGGCTGCGCCCATCTGCGCCTGGTCTTCAACGCCAATGGCTTGCTGGACTGGCAGGCGGCCCTGGCCGCCATGCGCCTGTTTGCCCAGCAGGCCATGCCGGCATTGCGCTGCCAGCCCCGTGAACTGGCCAGCGGGGCTTTGTAGGCGCTCAGTTGGCGTCTCAGTTGGCGTAGATGGGAGCAGGCTCTGGCGGGGTGATGGGGATGCCGTGCCAGTAGCGCACTGGGGGCGTGCCCATGGGCGGCGCTTGCGGGGGCGTGGGGGCGGGGGCGGCGTCGACCTGGACGGTGGTGACGGTGCTCAACGCTGGCTCGGGCGCGGGGCCGGCGGGCTTGGCCGTTGTAGGCGGGCTGCTGCGGCGGTTGAAGCGCACTGGCTGCAGCGGGATTTTGGGCAGGTTGGACAGGCCGGGCCCGCTCTGGCTGGCCGCTGGGATACGCACCAGATTGTGGCCGCGCCGGGGCGTGGCGGTATGGCCTGTGCTGGCGGGCCGCGCCTTGGCAGGCTGAGGCTGCTGCGTGGCTTGCTGGAGCAAGGCCAGGCGCTGCTCGGGCGAGAGCTGCTGGTAATCGCGCCAGGCTTGGGCCAGGCGCAGCAGTTCGGTCTCGTCCAGGTGCTGGTACCGCTGGCGGATGGCGTGGCGCTGCGGCTCGCTCAGGGCGCCCCACAGGGCGATGTGGCGCATCAAATGTTGGCGGGCCTCATCGTCCAGCGACTTGGCCTGCCGGGCAATGGCTTGCCAGCGGCGTTTTTCCGCGCTGCTGATGAAGGGCCATAGGGGCTTGAGCCCGGCCAGCAGGGCCTGTTGCTCTTCGGGGAGGTCAGCCCAGATGGGGCGGGTAATGTGCAGCCCGCTGCTGGCGCTGTCTGCCGTGGCCGGCGCTGGGGTGTCCAGATCGGGCAGGGGCTGTGGGTTGCCCTGCAGGACCAGGGGGCCGGCATAGACGATGTCAGGGGGCAGCGCCGGTGCGAGCAAGGGCTGCTGCAGGCCCACCCAGCTCAGTGCCAGCAGCAGCAGGCTGGCAAAGCCCAGCGCGGCAGCTGGCCGGTTGTTGCCGCGTGCGTCAGCGGCAGTGGAGGCGGTGGGCAGGGCAGAGGGTGGCACAAGACGGCGAAGACGGCGCAGGTGGGCAGGGGACGGGGGCAGGCCCCATATGGTATGGCAGATGTGGGCGGTAGCAGCGCCACCCATGAAAGCCTGGGGCCAGATGGCCCCAGGTGGTGTTCATTGGCTGCGCTGCTGCGGGGATGAGGCCGGCAATGCGATGCGTTGGTTTTTCAGGAACTGCTGAAAGCCTGGGTCGGACAAGGCCGAGGGCGGCAGCTCATGGGCGAGGATGCGCGTATCGGTCTGGGCCAGTTCGGATGCCCCATCATTGCTGACGGCGCCTTGCGTGAACATCACGCCTGCGCCGACTGCGGCCAGGGGCAGCAGGGCCAGGGTTCTTTTCCACCATGCCGCAGCGCGGCGGGCGGCGGGCTGGGCGGCCGCCGCGCTGGCTTGCTGCTGGCGCAGCAGGGCCAATTGGCGCGCGGCCACGGCCTGCTGGCGGGCAATGCGCAGGCGCTCGGCGATGTCATGCTCCAGTGGCTGGGCTTGCTCAGCATGGCGCAAGGCTTTGCCCAGCGCCATGCCGATGCGCTGGGCCTGTGCGGCGCTGATGCCCGCAGCGGCAGACGCCGCAGTCTGATTGTGTGTGCTCATAGTTTGATCCCCGATGCCCCGAGCATTTGGCTCAGGGCCTGCACGGCGCGGTGGCAATGGGTTTTCACGCTGCCCTCGGAACACCCCATGGCCGCTGCCGTTTCTGCAACATCCATATCTTCCCAATAACGCATGATGAAGGCTTCGCGTTGACGCGCGGGCAACTTTCCGATGGCGTCCTCGATCATCTCGAACACCTGCTTGCGTTCGGTGGCCGATTCGGCGCTTTCGCATTGCTGCGCGTGATCTGGGCCGATGTAGTGCTCCAGCAGCGAGAACTGGTCTTTTTCGTCCGCGCCACTGCGCTCGAAATCGCTGAAGTTGCTGATGACGGCTTTGCGTGTTTTCTGCCGCCGGAACCAGTCCATGGTGGTGTTGATGAGGATGCGGCTGAACAGCATGCGCATTTCCTCGATGGGCTTGTCGGCGTAGTGCTCGGCCAGGCGCAGCATGCTGTCTTGCACGATGTCCAAGGCAGCGTTTTCGTCCTTGACGTGAAACAGCGCGCGTTTGAAGGCGCGCTTTTCCACGTCACGGAGGAAATCTGCAAATTCTTGTTCCGAGGCCAAAGCAGACTTGGAGAGAGTGGGCGCAGCCGGCAAAGGCGGCGCAAAACCTGCACCGCAGCAGCGGGCAGGGCAAGAGCGAGGTGGGGGCCAGGGGCAGGGCGGCGCTGGCATTGCCAGGGCGGCATTGTGCCAAGAGAAACTGCCCGCCAAGTGCTGAATGGGCGCGCGGCGTTGGCGAGCGTTGCCGCGACAGAATTTTCGGCCAGACTGCCCTGGACGTTTTCAATTCAATGCAATAATGCGCGCTTTTCCTCCATCCTCCCACAGTCAAACGGAGTGTGGTGGGGCCAAGGCGGCGCTGCCGCGACGGTGCCCGCAATCACATTCTCAAGTCCTGAGCCTGCTTCACAAGAGTCCGGGTGAGGGGCACCGAAGGTTTTTCATTTTGAAAATCTCAGAAGGTTCATCCATGGAAATCTCCAAGACAGAAACCACTGCTGCGGCGCAGGCCATGCAGCAATCGAGCGCGCCTGCCGAATTGATGGGCGCAGAAATTCTGATGAAGGCCTTGGCCGCCGAAGGGGTCAAGCACGTCTGGGGCTATCCAGGCGGGGCAGTGCTGTACATCTACGACGCGCTGTACCGGCAGGAGCAAGTGCAGCACGTGCTGGTGCGCCACGAGCAGGCGGCAGTGCATGCGGCCGATGGCTATGCCCGCGCCACAGGCGAGGTGGGCGTGGCGCTGGTCACCTCCGGCCCGGGCCTGACCAATGCGGTGACGGGCCTGGCCACGGCCTATATGGACAGCATCCCGCTGGTGGTGATCTCCGGCCAGGTGCCTGCGCCCTCGATCGGGCAGGACGCGTTTCAGGAATGCGACACCGTGGGCATCACGCGCCCCGTGGTGAAGCACAACTTCCTGGTCAAGCGCGCCGAGGATGTGGCCATGACCGTCAAGAAGGCTTTCCACATCGCGCGCTCGGGCCGCCCGGGCCCGGTGGTGATCGACATCCCCAAGGATGTCTCGTTCAAGAAAGTGCCTTACGCCGGCTACCCAGAAACCGTCGAAATGCGCTCCTACAACCCGGTGCGCAAAGGGCATACCGGGCAGATTCGCAAGGCCATGCAGTACCTGCTGGCGGCCAAGCGGCCCTACATCTACGTGGGCGGCGGGGCGATTCTGGGCAATGCCACGCAAGAAGTGCGCGCGCTGGCTGACCGTCTGGGTTATCCGGTGACCAACACGTTGATGGGGCTGGGGGCCTTCCCGGCTTCCGACCCAAAGTTTCTGGGCATGCTGGGCATGCATGGCACGGTCGAAGCCAACAACGCCATGCAGCACTGCGATGTGCTGATCGCTATCGGCGCGCGCTTTGACGATCGCGTCATCGGCAATCCCAAGCACTTTGCGCAGAACGAGCGCAAGATCATTCACATCGACGTCGATCCTTCGGTGATCTCCAAGCGCGTCAAGGTGCAGGTGCCCATCGTGGGCGACTGCAAGGACGTGCTCACCGAGCTGCTGAACATGCTCGAGGAGACCGATGAGAAGCCCGACGCCCAGGCGCTCAAGGCTTGGTGGGCGATGATTGAGGGCTGGCGCGAGCGCAACTGTCTGGACTACGACCGCGCCAACAAGGACGTCATCAAGCCCCAGTACGTGGTCGAGACGCTGTGGAACATGACGCGCGGCGACGATGTGTACATCACCTCCGACGTGGGCCAGCACCAGATGTGGGCTGCGCAGTACTACCGCTTCGATGAGCCGCGTCGTTGGATCAACTCCGGCGGCCTGGGCACCATGGGCGTGGGCATTCCGTATGCGATGGGCATCAAGCTGGCCAAGCCCCAGAGCGAGGTGTTCTGCATCACCGGCGAAGGCTCGGTGCAAATGTGCATTCAGGAGCTCTCCACCTGCCTGCAGTACAACACGCCGATCAAAATCTGCGCGCTGAACAATCGCTACCTGGGCATGGTGCGCCAATGGCAGGAGATCGAATACTCGGGCCGCTACAGCCAGAGCTACATGGACGCGCTGCCCAACTTCGTCAAGCTGGCCGAGGCCTATGGCCACGTTGGCTTGCTGATTGAGCGCCCGCAGGACGTGGAAGGCGCATTGCGCGAGGCGCGCAAGCTCAAGGACCGCACGGTGTTTCTGGACTTCCGCACCGACCCCAGCGAAAACGTCTTCCCGATGGTGCAGGCCGGCAAGGGCATCACCGAAATGCTGCTCAGCGCGGAAGACCTGTAAGCAAGTCATGGCGCCGGGCGGCACACCATGCCTGCCCCTGGCCTGCGCATTGCCACAGCAGGCCCGGCAGCGCCAATCAAACATCCATTTTTCCCCTGAGGGATGAGTCAATTGCTCGCCAAGCCTGGCCATTACCGTGGCTGGGGGAGGGCGGCGAAAAGAGGAGTTCTTTCATGCGACACATCATTGCCGTGCTGCTCGAAAACGAGCCCGGCGCACTCTCGCGCGTCGTCGGGCTGTTTTCCGCCCGCGGCTACAACATCGAATCGCTCACCGTGGCCCCCACCGAGGATCCTTCGCTCTCGCGCATGACGATCCAGACCGTGGGCTCGGACGACACCATCGAGCAAATCACCAAACACCTCAACCGCCTGATCGAAGTCGTCAAGGTGGTGGATCTGACCGATGGCGCCTACACCGAGCGCGAGCTGATGATCGTCAAGGTGCGCGCCGCTGGCAAAGAGCGCGAGGAGATCAAGCGCACCACCGACATCTTCCGTGGGCGCATCATTGATGTGACCGACAAGAGCTACACCATCGAGCTGACGGGCGATCAGGGCAAGATCGACGCCTTCCTGGGGGCGCTGGATCGCTCGGCCATCCTCGAAACCGTGCGCACTGGCCCCAACGGCATTGGCCGTGGCGAGCGCGTGCTGCGGCTTTGAGCGCCACTGCACAGATTTCGGCTGCCCCCGCGCATTGCCCGCGCGCCCTCTGCGCACTCAAAAGACAGCTGCCGACCGCGCCGGCCGGCACCCACCCCGCCCCTTTTTTCGACCAGGAGAGCAAACCCATGAAAGTGTTTTACGACAAAGACTGTGATCTGAGCCTCATCAAGGGCAAGACCGTGGCCATCATCGGCTATGGCAGCCAAGGCCATGCCCATGCCCAGAACCTCAACGACAGCAAGGTCAAGGTCATCGTCGGCCTGCGCAAGGGCGGGGCCTCCTGGCCCAAGGCCGAAAAGGCCGGCCTGAAAGTCATGGAAGTGGCCGCCGCCGTCAAGAAAGCCGACGTGGTGATGATTTTGCTGCCCGACGAGGACATCGCCGCCGTCTACAAAGAGCAGGTCGAGCCCAACATCAAAAAGGGCGCCTCGCTGGCCTTTGCGCACGGCTTCAACGTGCACTATGGCCAAGTCGTGCCGCGCGCCGATCTGGATGTGTGGATGGTGGCCCCCAAGGCCCCCGGCCACACCGTGCGCAACACTTACACCCAAGGCGGGGGCGTGCCACACTTGGTGGCCGTGCATCAGGACAAGAGCGGCAAGGCGCGCGACCTGGCCCTGTCCTACGCCATGGCCAATGGCGGCGGCAAGGCCGGCATCATCGAGACCAACTTCAAGGAAGAAACCGAAACCGACCTGTTTGGCGAGCAGGCCGTGCTCTGCGGTGGCGCCGTGGAGCTGATCAAGATGGGCTTTGAAACCCTGGTGGAAGCCGGTTACGCCCCCGAAATGGCCTACTTCGAATGCCTGCACGAGCTCAAGCTCATCGTGGATTTGATCTACGAAGGCGGCATCGGCAACATGAACTACTCCATCTCCAACAACGCCGAGTACGGCGAATACGTCACCGGCCCGGAAGTCATCAACGAGCAATCGCGCCAGGCCATGCGCCATGCGCTCAAGCGCATCCAGAACGGTGAATACGCCAAGATGTTCATCCAGGAAGGCCGCCTGAACTACCCCTCGATGACGGCGCGCCGCCGCAACACGGCCGATCACCCCATCGAGCAGGTCGGCGCCCAGCTGCGCTCCATGATGCCCTGGATCGCCAAGAACAAGCTGGTGGACAAGGCCAAGAACTGAAAACCTGAGGGGAATGCGCCTGGCCCTTCCCTGGCAGTTCCCCGCGCTTGAACCAACAAAGGCGCCTGCAAGGCGCCTTTGTACTTTGTGCTCTGTATTGGGGGCCGCCCTGGCGTGGCGGCCGCTTGTTCAATGGGCCGCGGCAGCGCCTGTGGCCGGCAGGCCGCTGGCCTGTGCCTGGGCCAGTAGGCTGCGCAAGGCCGCCAGGGCGGCGCTGGCCTTGTGTGCGGCGGCTTGCTCATCGCCTTGCAGCAGATAGTGGCGCGCCATGCTCAGCGCGTTGATGGCGGTGTGGAAGGACTGGATCTCCAGATCGGCTGGGCCGCCTTCGATCAGCTCGATGGGCTGGGGGCTGCTGAGGGCAAAACTGCTAGACTGCGGGCGTTTCATGGCGATGCTCCTGATGCATGGCGTTTCCTGGCTGGCTGTGCTGCACGACCAGGAAAACCAATCGCTGTGTGACACGCCGGGGCATTGTTGGCGCAATGCCCCGGCACTTTTTTGGCTGCGTGGTTTTGCAGGTTGTGCCCATCGGGGGTGGGGGCCAGCCTGCGGCAGCACTTTCCTGGTCATGGCGCCGCTGTTGGTGCGGGGCTGTTGACTGGGAAAGTGGCGCTATCGTAGCGGCGCGCCCTTCGGCAAAAAAGCAAAAATTAGTCAGTTTGCCTGCTTTTCCAGGTGCTCGTAGGTTCTGGGAACGGCTCTTCAGTCCTGTTTGCGCCAGCGGGCGATGAAGAAGCCGTCGGTCTGGTGCAGATGGGGCAGCAGCATCAGCCCCTGCGTGCGGCCTGGCAAGGTGTTGGGGTTGGGCAGCAAATGCGCCAGCCCGTGCTTTTCCAGCAGGGGCGGCCAGCTCTCTTGCACGAACTGCCGGTGCTTGCTGGCAAAGAGTTGGCAGACGGCCTCGTTCTCGTCAGGCAGCAGGCTGCAGGTGGCGTAGATCAGGTGCCCGCCGGGCTTGAGCAGCGCCGCAGCGGCGCTGAGGATGCGCAGTTGCAGGGCCTGCAACTTGGGGATTTCCTCGGCCGGCAGATGCCAGGCCAGATCGGGGTGGCGGCGCAGCGTGCCCAGGCCGGAGCAAGGCGCATCGACGAGCACGCGATCAACCTTGCCGTGCAGGCGTTGCAGGCGCGCATCCGCTTCCGATTGCAGCACCATGGTGTGTACGTTGTGCAGGCCGCTGCGTTGCAGGCGCGGTTGCAGCCGCGCCAGGCGGTGTGCGGAGGTATCAAAGGCATAGAGGCGGCCGCTGTCGCGCATCGTGGCGCCCAGCGCCAGGGTTTTGCCGCCAGCGCCGGCGCAGAAGTCGACCACGGTCTCGCCGCGCTTTGCTTCGCTGAGCAGGGCCAGCAGTTGCGAGCCTTCGTCCTGCACTTCCAGCGTGCCGTTGTGCATCAAGGGGTTTTGGCGCAGCGAGGGCTTGCCCGGCAGGCGCAGGCCCCAGGGAGAGTGGGGCGTTGGAGTGCAGGCGATGCCTTGCTCTTGCAGCATGTGCTGCACGAGCGGGCGCTTGTGCGCCAGCAGGTTGACGCGCAGATCCAGGGGCGCGCTTTGGCGCAGCGCGTGCATCAGCGGCCAGAAGTGGGCCGTGCCATAGGCGCTCAGCAGTTTTTCGGCCAGCCAGTCGGGCAGATTGTGCTGGCAGGCCAGGGGCAGGCTGCTGGCCTGGCCCGCGGCGCTTTCTATCAGCAGGGCGTCGATGCAGTGGTCCAGCCATTGCAGGGTCGCGGCGGCGTTGCCATCCTCATGGGGCCATTGGCTGGCCCAGTCGCGCGCCTGCTGCAACACGGCCAGGGCCAGGGCATCGGTGATGGGCGGGGCCATGGGCTGGCTGGCCTGAGCGGCCTGGGCAGGGGGCGTTGGCGGCTGCTGCGGGTATTGCGCCAGCAGGGCGTGGCTGAGCAGGGCCAGGCGCTCGAAGTGCTGCGTGGCACTCAGCTGGGGCCTGCCCAGCTTGGCCCAGTGTTGCAGCAGGCGCCAAAAACGCAACGCGGTGAATGCGGCATTGCCCAGTTGCTGGCGCTCGCGCACCCCGAGTTTGGGGTGTGTCTTGAGAAACTGCAGCAGCACGGCATCGGCCGGCTCTTCAAAGCGTGTGATGCGCTGCAGCAGGGCGCCAGTGGTGGTGAGCAGAAAACGCGGTGGCATGAATCGCTTTTGCCTTGTCTGGGGATGATGGGGCCCTAATTCAGCGTCGGCAAGATCGCTGCGATGGCGCGTGGGTAGAGCAGGTGCTCCTGCGATTGCACGCGCGCGGCCAGTGTGGCGGCGGTGTCGCCAGGCAGGATGGGCACGGCCACCTGATCGATGATGGGGCCGGCGTCCAGCTCTGGGATGACCCAGTGCACGGTCGCGCCGGCAAAGCGGCAGCCCGCATCCAGGGCGCGTTGGTGGGTGTGCAGGCCGGGGAAGGCCGGCAGCAGCGAGGGGTGGATGTTGATGAGCCGCCTGGTGAACTGCTGCACGAAGGCATCGCCCAGCACCCGCATGAAGCCTGCCAGCACCACCAGCGCAGGCTGGTGCGCCTCGATGGCCTGGGCCAGCTCGGCATCGAAGGCCTGGCGCGATGGGTATTGCCGGTGGTCTACAACCTGGGTGGCAAGGCCGCGCTCGCGGGCCCATTGCAGGCCGGCGGCATCGGCGCGGTTGCTGATGACGGCGCTGACCTGGGCGTTCAGGCGCTGCGGCCATTGCTGTGCGTGTTGGGCCTGCACGATGGCGGCCATGTTCGAGCCAGTGCCAGAAATCAGGATGACGATGTTCTTGCTCTTCATAGGAGGGCTATTCTCGCATCGCGCATTGCCCAAGCCGGCCAGAAACAGGCCGCGTGCTGGGCAGGCGCAAAGCGGCCAGTCGCTTAACGGACAGATGCCTGGGGCTGGGCCGTGGTACACCTCGCGGGCGCTGCAGCGCGCGGCCCCTTGGGCATGGCATTGGGGCGCTGCCCTGGCCTGATGAGGCGGCAATGGCCTACAGCGCCGCTGGCTTGCATGGCGCTTTGGCGCCCCGTCGATACGAGAGGTTTTATGGAGTTGAGTTTTACCCCGCAGCAGCAGGCATTTCGTGAGCAGGTGCGCCAATGGGTGCGCAGCCACCTGCCCGAGGCGCTGGCCCACAAGGTGCACAACAACCTGCGCTTGCATCGCGAGGATTTGCAGGGCTGGGCCAAGATCCTGGGTCAAAAGGGCTGGCTGGGCTATGGCTGGCCCAAGGAGTTTGGCGGGCCGGGCTGGGATGCCGTGCAGCGCCATTTGTTCGAGGAGGAGTGCGCGCTGGCCGGGGCGCCGCGCATCGTGCCATTCGGGCCGGTGATGGTGGCGCCGGTCATCATGGCCTACGGCAATGCCGAGCAGCAGCGGCGCTTTCTGCCCGGCATTGCCAGTGGCGAGGTCTGGTGGAGCCAGGGCTACAGCGAGCCAGGCTCGGGCTCGGATCTGGCCTCGCTCAAGACTCGCGCCGAGCGCGTGGGCGACAAGTACATCGTCAACGGCCAGAAGACCTGGACCACGCTGGGCCAGTACGGCGACTGGATTTTCTGCCTGGTGCGCACCAGCGCCGAAGGCAAGCCGCAGACGGGCATTTCCTTTTTGCTCATCGACATGCGCTCGCCGGGCGTGACGGTGCGCCCGATCCGCCTGCTCGATGGCGAGTGCGAGGTCAATGAGGTGTTCTTCGACAACGTCGAGGTGCCGGTGGAGAACCTCATCGGCGAGGAAAACAAAGGCTGGACTTACGCCAAGCACCTGCTCAGCCACGAGCGCACCAACATCGCCGACGTGAACCGCTCCAAGCGCGAGCTCGAGCGCCTCAAGCGCCTGGCCAAGGCCGAAGGCCTGTGGCAGGAGCAGCGCATCCGCGACGAGATCGCCAAGCTTGAGGTGGAGATTGTGGCGCTGGAGATGCTGGTGCTGCGCGTGCTCTCGGCCGTCAGCTCGGGCCGCAACCCGCTGGACATCGCCGGCTTGCTGAAAATCCGCGGCAGCGAAATCCAGCAGCGCTACTCCGAATTGATGATGTTGGTGGCAGGCCCCTTCAGCCTGCCTTTCATCCAGGATGCGATGGAAGCGGGCTGGCAAGGCGATTTCCCCGGCGGGGTCGCGGCCCACTCGGTATTGGCGCCGACTTACTTCAATTACCGCAAAACCACGATCTACGGCGGCTCCAACGAGGTGCAGCGCAACATCGTGGCGCAGACGGTGCTGGGCTGAGCGGCCAGGCCTGGCGCCGAGCCAACATCACGCTGAACAGATCGGAGAGTTGCACATGGATTTCAATTTCACGCCCGAGCAAGAGCAGTTGCGCGATGCGGTGGGCAAATGGGTGGAAAAAGCCTACGGCTTCGAGCGCCGCCGCGCCATCGTGGCCGAGGGCGGTTTTGACCGCAGCGTCTGGGGCGAGCTGGCCGAGCTGGGCCTGCTGGGCCTGACCGTGGCCGAGCAGGACGGCGGCATGGGCATGGGCGCCGTGGAGGCCATGATCGTGCTCGAAGAGCTGGCCAAGGGGCTGGTGCTCGAACCCTATGCCCAGGCCCTGATTGCTGCCCAGGCCTTGGCCCAGGCGCCCCAGGCGCTGCGCCAGCAGTGGCTGCCCCGACTGGTGAGCGGCGATGCCCTGATCGTGCTGGCGCACCAGGAAAAGGGCGCCCGCTACCAGCTCGATCAGCCCCAGACCCAGGCCAAGGCTCAGGAACAGGGCCAGGGCCAAGGCTATGTGCTCAACGGGCAGAAAAGCCTGGTGCCCGCCGGCGACCGCGCCGATGCCTGGATCGTGCCGGCCCTGCTCGATGGCCAGCTCGCGCTGTTCTGGGTGGAGCAAGGCGCTGCAGGGGTGCAGACCCAGGGCTACCTGACCCAGGACGGCAGCCGCGCGGCCGAGCTGCGCCTGCAGGCCAGCCCGGCGCAATTGCTCTGCGCCGCAGCCGATGGCCAGGGCCTGGCGCTCTTGCAGCAGCTGGCCGGCATCGGCACGGCCGCCGTGTGCGCCGAGGGCGTGGGCGTCATGGAGCAGACCTTGGCGCTGACGGCCGACTACATGAACCAGCGCAAGCAATTTGGCGTGCCCATCGCCAGCTTCCAGGCGCTGCGCCACCGCATCGCCGACATGAAGATGCAGCTGGAGCTGGGCCGCTCCATGAGCTATTACGCCTGGCTGAAGCTGGCCGAGGCGCCCGCCGCTGGCGCTGGCGATGCCGGTGCGCGCGAGCAGCTGCAGGCGCTCTCGCGCGCCAAATACCAGCTCGGGCAAAGCATGCGCTACGTGGGCCAGCAATCCGTGCAGTTGCACGGCGGCATCGGCGTGACCGACGAATACATCGGCAGCCACTACTTCAAAAAGCTCACGCAGCTGGAGATGTGCTGGGGCGACAGCCTGCACCACCTGGGCATCGTCAGCGAGCACATGCAGGACATGGCAGGCGTGTTTGCGTAAAGAAGAGCGGCAGACCGCAAGCGCGCGCGGCAGGGCCCGCGCCCCCAGGCAAGGCAGCGCAGGGCGGCGCTGCCTTGCCGCATAATGCGCCCTTTGCCCAAAATGCACGCATTGGCGTGCCGCGCGCCCCATGACCTCTGTTTCGTCTGCTGCAGACCAGCTCTCCGCCAACGACCCCTTCATCATCAAGGCCTACCAGTTCTTGGCGCAAAACAAGCTGCAGGAAGTGGCCACACTGCTCAACCAGGCGCAGCGCAACACCCCCTACGATCCGCGCATCTTCATGCTGGGCGCGCGCCTGGCCGAGCAATCGGACAAGCCCAACGAAGCGGTGGAGGCCATGCAGCACGCCACCCGCCTGGCGCCGCAGTGGTGGCCGGCGCAGCTCGAATACGGCCTGCTGCTGGCGCGCCTGGACCGCAACGCCCAGGCGCTGGAGCAGGCCGAGAAGATTTTTGCCTTGGAGTCGCGCGAGCGCATGGCCCTGGCCGGCGTGATCGACATCGCCGTGCGCTGTGGCGACATGGCCCAGGCCGCGCGTTACACCGAACACGCGCTGACGCACTACCCGGCAGACCCCGTGCTGCTGATGAACCTGGCGCGCACCCAGTTCTTTTCGCAGCAGTACGAGGCCGCGCTGCGCAGCTGGGGCGCAGTGCTCGAGCAAGAGCCTGCCAACATGCAGGCGCGCTACGGCCGCCTGCGCACGCTGCTGCAAATGGGCCGCAACGCCGATGCCCTGGAGGACGCCCAGCAGCTGCTCACCCATGCCCCGGACGACGCCGTGTACCGCTACTTCGCCCAGGTGGCCCAGGGCCAGACTCCATCGACCCAACCTGTGGCGTTGCAGGAAGAGCTGTTTGGCGGCCTGGCGCGCCAGTACGACCTGCACATGGTGCGCTACCTGCGCTACGAGCTGCCGCAGCAGACGGCGGCGAAGATTCTGGAGATCTTCCCCGACCGGCGTTTCAACCTGCTCGACCTGGGCTGTGGCACCGGCCTGCTGGGCGTGTGCCTGGGGCGCATCGACGGCGGCATGGTGGGCGTGGATGCCTGCGAAAGCATGATCGCGCAAGCGGCGCGCCACCACGTTTACGACAAATTCCACAAAGTCAACCTGCTCGATGCGGTGCGCGACACGCCCGATGCGCTCTACGAAGTCATCGCCGCGCTGGACGTGTTCCCCTACGTGGGCGATTTGCAGCCGGTGCTGGGCAATGTGCACCGCATCTTGCAGCCCGAAGGTTTTTTCTTCTTCTCCACCGAGGCCGCGCCCGAGCCCGACACCGATTACGCCTTGCAAGCCAACACCGGCCGTTACGTGCATGGCCGCGCCTACCTGGAGCGTCTGCTGGCGCAGGCCGGCTTCGCGCTGGCGAGCATCGAGGAGAAAACCCTGCGCTACGAAGCAGGCGAGCCCGTGGCCGGCCTGGTCGTCACGGCACAAAAAGGGCGTTGACGCCGCGCACCACATTGCGGCGCAACCCGCATGCGCCTGCGCGCCCCGCTAGTGGGCTGTCCCGCAGTAGGGCGGGGCGCTGCCGGCTCTCGTTTTCACACCAGTTCTTCGTACTGCCATGCGCACCTTTCTTGGCCTGAAGCACCGCAGCCTGGCCCCGGCCACCGCCGTGGCAATCGGCAATTTCGATGGGGTGCATCTGGGCCACCAGGCCATGCTGGCCTTGCTCAATGAGCAGGCCCGCCAGCGCCGGCTGGCCAGCTGCGTGCTCACCTTCGAGCCCCACCCGCGCGACTACTTCGCCAAAGTCTTGGGCAAGCCCGAGATCGCGCCGGCGCGCGTGGGCACGGTGCGAGACAAGCTCACCGACCTGGCCGCGCAGCAGGTGGCGCAGACCGTCATCCTGCCCTTCAATGCCGCGCTGGCGGCGCAGTCGCCCGAAGATTTCGTGCGCCAGGTGCTGGTGCAAGGCCTGGGCGCGCGCTATGTGCTGGTGGGCGATGACTTCCGCTTCGGCCACCAGAGGGCTGGCGACTACGCCCTGCTGGCCAAGCTGGGGCCGCAGCTGGGATTTGAAGTGGCGCGCATGGACAGCCACACCGTGCAAGGCGTGCGCGTCTCCAGCTCCGAAGTGCGCCAGGCCCTGCAGCAAGGCCGCCTGCACGACGCTGCCGAGCTGCTGGGGCGCCCCTACGCCATCAGCGGCCACGTGTTGCATGGGCGCAAGCTCGGCCGCCGCCTGGGCGCTGGCCTGCCCGGCATCGCAGGCGGCTTTCGCACCCTGAACCTGCACTTCAAGCACTGGAAGCCCGCCGCCAGCGGCATCTTCGTCGTCCAGGTGCGCGGCCTGACGCCGCAGCCCCTGCCCGGCGTGGCCAATCTGGGCGTGCGCCCCTCGCTGGAGCCTGGCGACGTCAACGGCGGCCGCGTGCTGCTGGAAACCCACTGCCTGCAATGGCCTGAAGCCCTGGGCCCCGAGGGCGGCTATGGCAAAGTCATCCGCGTGGAGTTGCTGGAAAAGCTCCACGACGAGCGCAAATACCCCAGCCTGCAGGCCCTGGCGCAAGGCATCGCGCAGGACTGCGCCGCAGCGCGCGCCTGGTTCGCCCAGCGGGCAGCAGGCGCTCTTTGCCCGGACACTTGCTGACGGGCGCGCTGCGCCCATGGCCATAATTGCGGCTGGCAATGCGGGCCGCAGTGCGCCAAAGGTGCCGGCACGGCCTGCCGCCTTTCAGTCCACCCCGGGCCGCACTTTGGGCCCCATGCCCGAGATTTTGCCCAGCCCGCAAGAGCGCGCCCCCAGCCAGCGCCCCTCCCCACCACCGCCCGCCCACATGCCCCAGGCCGACGACGAAATCACACTGCCGCCGCCAGTGGTGAGCGTGCCCGTGCAACGCCATCTGCACGGGCAGGCCGGGCCGTGGCAGCGCGACCAGGTGGCCGCCGAAGTGCCGGTGGCGCTGGTGTGCAATGGCCTGTCGCACGCCGTCATGATGTGCACCCCGCAGGACCTGCCCGAGCTGGCGCTGGGCTTTGTGCTGAGCGAAGGCATCATCGACCGCGCCGAGGACTGCTACGGCATCGACATCGCCACGGTGGACGCCGCCGCATCCAGCCACTGGCTGGCGGCAGGCGCCGACGAATGCACGCTGCCGGCCCTGGCCGTGCACCTGGAGATCGCCAGCAGCGCCTTCATGCGCCTCAAGCAGCAGCGCCGCAGCCTGGCAGGCCGCACGGGCTGCGGCCTGTGCGGCATCGACAGCCTGCAGGCCCAGGACTGGCTGCCTGCACCGGGGCCTGCCGCGCCGCCCTGGCTCGCAGGGATTGGCCCGCCCAGCATCTTCAAGGCCCTGGCCGCCATGGCCGAGCAGCAAACCCTGAACCAGGCCACGGGCGCGCTGCACGCCGCCGCCTATGCCGATGCGCAGGGGCAGCTGCACGCCATCTACGAAGACGTGGGGCGCCACAACGCGCTGGACAAGCTGCTGGGCGCGCGCGCCAGGGCGCTGCAAGGCAGCTCCACGCGCAACGACGGCCCGGCGTGGCCGCAGCAGGGCTTCGTCGTCATGTCCAGCCGCGCCAGCTACGAGCTGGTGCGCAAATGCGCGCGCCTGCACCTGCCCCTGCTGGCCACCATCTCCGCGCCCACCGCGCTGGCCATCCGGGTGGCCGAAATCGCCGGCCTGCAACTCTGGGGCCTGGCACGCGAGCCCCGCGCCGTGCG
>JAUMYI010000239.1:0-2165 GCA_030528705.1 Comamonadaceae bacterium
TGATGCTGTGCAGGATGGACTTGTGGCAGTTGCGATCGACCACCACCACGTCGCCGGGCGCCACCGTGTGGTGCCAGACGATCTTGTTGGACGTGCTGGTGCCGTTGGTGACGAAAAAACAGTGGTCGGCGTTGAAGATGCGCGCGGCGTTGCGCTCGCTCTCGCCAATGGCGCCGTTGTGGTCCAGCAATTGGCCCAGCTCCTCCACGGCATTGCACACGTCGGCGCGCAGCATGTTCTCGCCATAGAACTGGTGGTACATCTGGCCAATGGGGCTTTTCAGAAAGGCCACGCCGCCCGAATGCCCCGGGCAGTGCCAGGAGTAAGAGCCATCCTCGGCGTAGTCCAGCAGCGCCTTGAAAAACGGCGGCTGGATGCTCTCCAGGTAATTCTTGGCCTCGCGGATGAGGTGGCGCGCGACGAACTCGGGCGTGTCCTCGAACATGTGGATGAAGCCGTGCAGCTCGCGCAGGATGTCGTTGGGCAGGTGCTGGCTGGTCTTGGTCTCGCCGTGGATGTAGATGGGCACCTCATCGTTGCGGCGGCGCACCTCGCCGATGAAGTCGCGCAGCTCGGCAATGACCTGGGCCTCCTCATCGCCCTCGCTCTCGATCAGCTCCTCGTCGTCGATGGACAGCACGAAGGCGCTGGCGCGGCTTTGCTGCTGGGCGAATTGGCGCAAATCGCCGTAGCTGGTAGCGCCAACGACCTCAAAGCCCTCTTTCTCGATGGCTTCGGCCAGGGCGCGGATGCCCAGGCCCGAGGTGTTGTCGGAGCGGTAGTCCTCGTCAATGATGACGATGGGAAAACGAAATTTCATGGGGCACTCCAGGCTGGCCGCGCCAGTTCGAAATGGGAAACGAATCGGGGCACAATGCCCCCGGCCAGTGCCGCTGGCCGAGCAAGCCGCGCAGTGTAAGGGCAAACCCAAGCAAACGCCCGGCCCCATTGCAGCAACGCGCCATTGCCTGGCCGCGCAGCCCCCCTTCATGGGCGCACGGGCCCGCCGCCGCCCCAACACACCCCGACACGATGGACCAGACACCCGCACCGCCGCCAGAGCAGCCCAGTGCCACAGCCGCCCTGCCCTCGCGCCAGGCTCTGTTGCAGCAGGCCCAAAGCCTGCCGGGCCTGCCGGGCGTGTACCGCTTCTTCGACGCGCGCGATCAATTGCTTTACGTGGGCAAGGCCAAGAGCCTGAAAAAGCGCGTCAGCAGCTACTTCCAGAAAGAGCATGGCGGCACGCGCATCGGCCACATGGTGGGCCAGATCGCGCGGCTGCAAACCACCGTGGTGCGCTCCGAGGCCGAAGCCCTGCTGCTGGAAAACAACCTCATCAAGACGCAGCACCCCAAATACAACATCCTGTTTCGCGACGACAAGAGCTATCCCTATCTGAAAATCTCCGGGCGCAGCCAGGCGCGCAGCGCAGCAGCACAGCGCGCACAGGCAGCATCAGCGCAACCGCTGCAAGCGCAAGACTTCCCGCGCATCAGCTACTACCGCGGCGGCACGGATCGCCGGCACCACTACTTCGGCCCCTACCCCAACGCCTGGGCCGTCAAGGAAACCATCGAGCTGCTGCAGCGCGTGTTTCTGCTGCGCACCTGTGAGGACACGGTGTTCGCCCACCGCAGCCGCCCCTGCCTGCTGCACCAGATCAAGCGTTGCTCAGCGCCCTGCGTGGGCCTGATCAGCGCCCAGGCCTACCAGGCCGACGTGCAACAGGCCCAAGCCCTGCTGCAGGGCCAGGCCGATGCGCTGGTGCAGCAACTGCAGCAGCGCATGATGCAGCACGCCCAGCAACTCGAATACGAGCAAGCCGCCGCTGTGCGCGACCGCATCGCCTCGCTCTCGACCGTGCTGCAGCAACAGGCCGTGGAAACCGTGGGCGATGCCGACGTGGACATCATCGCCGTGCAACGCCAAGGCGGCAAAGCCTGCGTCAACCTGGCCATGGTGCGCGGCGGCCGCCACCTGGGCGACCGCGCCTACTTCCCCACCCAGCTGGAGGCCGCGCTGGCCCTGCACGATGACGCCAATGCCGAGCTGACCGACGCCGACATACCGGCAGGCGCCAGCACAGCCCCCGCCCCTGCCGAGGCCGCCGCGCCCCATGCCACGCCTGGCGATGCCGCATCAGACACCGCCCCCAAAGCCATGGC
>JAUMYI010000239.1:2265-3349 GCA_030528705.1 Comamonadaceae bacterium
TGGCAGATGCCACTGCACCGGATGCCAACGGCAGCGCCGAGCAGGCCATCCTCGCGGCCTTCATCGCCCAGCACTATCTGAACTACCCGGCCCCGGCACTGCTGATCACCAGCCACCCGGTCGCGCCGCAGCTACTGGCCCTGCTGCGCCAGCCAGGCCAGCGCGCGCTGCGCAACGTAGTGCAGCCGCGCGGCCAGCGCAAGACATGGCTGGAGATGGCAGAAAAAAATGCCCAACTGCAACTGGCGCGCCTGCTGGGCGAGGAAGGCTCGCAAAAAGCCCGCACCCGCGCCCTGGCGCAGGCCTTGGGGTTGGCGCTGGACGAGGCCCAGCTCGACGACTGGCGCATCGAATGCTTTGACATCTCGCACACCGCCGGCGAGGCCACGCAGGCCTCCTGCGTCGTATTCCAGCAGCACCGCATGCAAAGCAGCGCCTACCGGCGCTATCACATCAAGGGCATCACCGGCGGCGACGACTACGCCGCCATGCGCCAAGTGCTCACGCGGCGCTACGGCAAACTCGCCCCATCCCAGGCCATGGCAGCCAATGCCGATGCCGTAGCCAGCGCCGACGCAGCGCGCCTGCCCGATCTGGTGCTCATCGACGGCGGGCGCGGCCAAGTGGCCGCAGCGCGCGAAGTCTTCGAACAACTGGGCCTGAGCCCCAGCCTGCTGATGGGCGTGGAAAAAGGCGCTGGGCGCAAAGTCGGCCTGGAAGAGCTGGTCTTTGCCGATGGCCGCGCCAAGCTCAGCCTGCCGCCCGACAGCGCCGCGCTGATGCTGGTGGCGCAAATCCGCGACGAGGCCCACCGCTTCGCCATCACCGGCATGCGCGCCCAGCGCGCCCGCGTGCGCACCGGCGGCAGCCGCCTGGAAGACATCGCCGGCATCGGCCCCAAGCGCCGCGCGCGCCTGCTGCAACGCTTTGGCGGCGTGCAAGGCGTGGCCAAGGCCAGCGTGCAGGACTTGATGAGCGTCGAAGGCATCTCCAGCGAGCTGGCCCAAAGCATCTACCACACGCTGCGCGGCTAGAGCGTGTTATGCACTTTTCGCCCCCCGCGCTGGCCCCAAAACCGTGTCAT
>JAUMYI010000240.1:0-1261 GCA_030528705.1 Comamonadaceae bacterium
CGGGTGTAGAGCGGCGGGGCGCTGTCTTGCGCCTGCACGTAATGCGCGCCCGCCGCCCTGGGCGGGCTGATGCACACGCTGCCCACCAGCGCGCCGGCGGGCAGATCGCCCTGGGCTTGCAACAGCTCGGCCACGAAGCACTGGCCCTGCGCGATGCGCTCGCGCGTGGTCTGCACGCTTTGCGTGGCGGCGGTGTAGTTCCAGCCTTGGGGATGGCCTGCACAAATCACAGCGACGTGTGCATCTGCGGACTCGGGCGGTCTGCTTCGTTGCTCGTCCTCGCAATAGCGCGTGCTATTGCTGCGGCTCGCGCCTTGCATCTCATCCCGATCCGCAGCGCACACTTGCCGCTGGATTTGCGCAAACCATCCCCGCGCGGCCAGCGTGGCATAGGCCACGTGCAGCAGCGCGGTGAGTTGCTCGGCCGAATCGGTGGTGGTGAAGGGGCGGATGCGGGCAGGCATGGCGGGCGGGCTTTCAGCGCATCGTCAGTGCATCCACACACGCAGGCCGCGCAGGTGGTGCATGACATCGAAGTCACGGTCGTTGTGCAGCAGCAGGTAGTCGCGCTCGATGCAGAAGGCGCCAATCATCACGTCGACGGGGCTGCGCAGCGTGAAGCCCTGCGCCACCATGGCGCGGTAGTGCTCGGCGGCCTGGCGGGCCAGGCCGGGGCTGAAGGCCGCTTCGACCGTGAAGCCTTCCAGCAGATGGCGGGCGTTGCGGTAGTCGCGTTCGTGGCGAAAGCCGCGCAGCACTTCGTACAGCACCAGGTCGGGCACGATGATTTCGATCTCGCTTTTGTCCATGCACTGCGCCAGCACCTCCACGGCGGGCTGAGGCGCATCGCGGAAAAAGTCGATCCACACACTGCTGTCAACGACGAGCATGGCTGCGGGCGGCCTTGGCCGGGTAGCGGGCCTTGGACTCGGCCACGTGGGGCGCTTGCTGGGCCAGGGCAGCGGGGTCGGGCTGGTCGTCCCAGTGCAGCTTGCCGCGCCACTTGAGCACCTCGCGCGCGTGGTTGCGCTGGGCGATTAGGCGCAGGCCGGCTTCCACGGCCTCGCGCTTGGTCTTGAACTGGCCGCCTTTCATGGCCGCTGCCATGATCTGGTCATCAATGTCGATATTGGTGCGCATGATGTGTATAAAAGATGAAATGAATGCACATTTTAGGCATCCCGGGCAATAAGTTGGCTGTCGCGCCGCGCCTAGGGCCTGGCCTACATCCGGAACACTCCAAACTTCACCTCCGGCACGG
>JAUMYI010000240.1:1361-3337 GCA_030528705.1 Comamonadaceae bacterium
ACCTCCATAAAAAGCGCGGCGAGTAGGCGCGGGCAGCGCTATTTATTGAAAGCGGAGAGGGGAAAACTATGGAGCAGTTCAGTAACAACAAAACATTGCCGCCTCCGGTCATGAGTGGAACTGGTCGTCAATATGGGGGCGGAATTGCCCTGCGCAAAATTAATCCGATAATTCTTTCAGTGCCCAATCGCCATCAATTTTTTTTATCACAATGATTTTCTTGCGAGAATTGCCATCAGTTTTATTGTGCTCACTAATTTTTATATGGTCGATCTCCTTGTTGTTTTTGTATTTAATCCCCACGGTTGTAGAAGGGGCGGATAACCCACTGTCTACAATTAAATATTCCAATTCGTCGTTATTTTTTAGGATGCCAACATAAGCGTTGCTTTGCTGGTTTTTTATGACCAGATGTGAATGGTTGTCAGAAGGTCCTTCTTCATTCTGCTGAACCCAATATTGATCATTTTTATCTTGCGTTCCGCAAGATATAATCGCCAATGAAGATAAAATTAATAAACAATTCTTTCTCATAAAATTCCTTACAAATAAATTTCCATTCGCTCTTGCAATTTTTGCTTGAGGCTTGGGTAGTTGGATAGATAGCTGTCACAGCCCGCCCCTTTGCACAGGCATGGGCTGGCCCGCTCGCAGTGCTTGCGTGATGGCCTTGCGTTGGCGCCAGATGCTGCGCACGTAGGGGTCGGAGATGATGAAGCGGCCATGACCGATGCGGGCAATCAGGTTGGCGGCAATCAGCGCGTCCACCGTGGTTTGCACCTGCTTGACCTCCACCGGTAGCCCCAGGGCGGCCGCATAGTCGGCCAGCGCGGCCTGGCCGTAGAGCTCTCGCGTGCCGTCTTCCGGGCCGTTGGCGATGCGGGCGAACACCAGCTCGCCCAGCTCGCCGCCAATTTCGCCGGCGCGTGCAAATTCGATGTCGGCCGCGGTAGAGGCCAGGGTGGCGCAGATGAGGTCGAACTCGGCATCGCTGCCTTGCGGCGCGGCCTGGAATTGGCCCAGCGCACGCTCGAGCTCTTCCGGGCGGTGCCCCAGGGTCTGAAAGCCGCGCCAGGCGGCCTCGGGCGAGGGCAGGCGCACGCCATCGGCGGCCAGTTGGTTGAGCTTCCACTGCACGTAGGCTTGCGGCAGCGGCTCGAAGGTTGCGGTCACCGCACCCTTGAACGGGTGTGAGGGCTTGGTGGCCATGTCGTTCATCAGCGAGCGGTGCGAGCCGGTGCCGACGAACAGGAAGTGGCCAGGCGCCTGGGGGTCGCCATTGACTTCATCGCGCGCGGCTTTGAGGGCGGCCATCAAGGCGTTGCCCGCCGCGCCTGCGGCCTGCTGCACTTCGTCCACGATCAGCACCACATCGGTCTGGGCTTGGTGCACCAGCTCGCGCATGGCCTGCGCCAGGGTGGCGCCGCCTTGGCGGCCCAGCGTGTCGAGTTGAAAGCTCAACGACAGGCCCGCTGCGCCCAGCCCCATGCCTTTGAGGCGCTTGAGCATGTCTGCCCCAGGCGTTTGCAGCGCGCGCAGCTCTTTGCGCACCGCCTCCAGCACCAAATCAAGGGGGGCGCGGTTCACGTCGGCCCACAAATCCACATAGATGACGATGGCGCCGCGCTGGCGCAGCTCTGGCACCAACTCGTTGCGCAAGAAGGTGCTTTTGCCAACGCGCCGGATGTTGGACAGAAACACACCCGAGCGCACGCCGGTGTGCAGCCCCGAGGGGCTGAGCAACTGATCGGCCAGCGCCTTGGCGTAGTCAGGACGAGGGAAAAGCATGAAAGATACCAATTACCTTGAATTACCAATAAAAGGTAATTTACTTTGAATGGGTAATTTTGGGCAATTGCGGCTTGAAAACCTGTTCACGATCTCGGCGCGAGTGGACAGGACAGGCTCTTACATGCGGAATACGCCAAACTTCACGTCTTCCACCGGCGCATTGCGTGCGGCCGACAGGCCCAGGG
>JAUMYI010000241.1 GCA_030528705.1 Comamonadaceae bacterium
TGCCACAGCGCATGCAGGGCCGCCGCCTGGGCGCTGGCGCGCAGGCCAATGCCCAGCACCAGGCGGGCTGGGGCGGCGTCGGGGGGGCAGGGGGGCGTCATCGAATGAGGCAGCGGGTGCAAGGTGCGTGCAGTGTAGAGCGTGTTATGCACTTTTCGCCCCCCGCGAGAGCGCGCGGCGAGTGCATGGTTTTGGGGCCAGCGCGGGGGGCGAAAAGTGCATCACACGCTCTATCCCTCAGACCCCTCAAGGCTGCCGCCGCTGCAGAGCGCCTGCGCCAGAAAATCCGCCACGGCGCGCACCTTGGGCGAGCGGCGCACGTCCTCATGCATGACCAGGTGCAGGGTTTGTGCGTGCCTTTCCGGCTGCGGGGCATGCAGGGCGACGGCGGCCAGCCCCTGGCCTGCGGTCACGCTGTCGGCCGGCAGCAGGCCGACCCCCAGGCCTGCGGCAATGCCTTGCCGGATCAGCTCGAAATCATTGCAGGCCAGCAGCACTGGCCCATTGCCGATGGTGTGCTGAGCCCAGCGGCTCAAGCGGTTGTGGGTGCAGAGGGTGAGAAAGCGCCAATCGCCTCGCGCCGTGCGGCGCAGATACCCGGCGCTGGCATAAAAGCCAAAGTGCAACTGGCGCAGGCGGCGCACCACCAAGTCAGGGGCTTCGGGGCGTTGCAGGCGCAGCGCGATGTCGGCCTGGCGCTGGTGCAGATCGTGCAGCTCGGCGCTGCTTTGCAGCCGCAGGGCAATGCCTGGCTGCGTGGCGTAAAAGCGCGCCAGCCGTGGCAGCAGCAGCCAGCGCAGCACCACCGGCGGCGCTGTGACGGCCACTTCGGTGATGGCTTGCCGCTGCGCATGCGCCAGGCGCTGCAAGGCCCGCATGTCCTTGGCCAGCTCCCGCGCATGGGCGTACAGGCGCTGGCCTTCTTCGGTGAGCAAATAGCGTTTGCCAATGCGGTCGAACAAGCGCAGGCCCAGGCAGGCCTCCAGCTGCGCCACCCGACGCGACACCGTGCTGTGCTGCACGTCCAGGGCCTCGGCGGCGGCCGTGAGGGTTTGCTGCTCCACCAGGGTGACGAAATGCCGGACATCGTTCCAGTCCAGCGCATTGGCGGGTAAATCGGCGGGCATGCGGTTTCTTCTGCGAAAAAATCATCAACGATCGCCAATTTAACTTGTTTTATTTGAAAAACGATCATTGCACACTGCCCTTCGTGTTCCATGACCACGGAGACTCAACGATGAAAAAACCTTGGCTTTGTTGGACGGCGGGCCTGTGCCTGGCCTGCCAAGTGGCGGCCGATGCGCCAGCCCGCGCCGCAGCTTGCGACCCGCATGCCGTGCCCGATGCCTATACGCCGGCCCTGCAAGGGTTTGTGGCGTCCTTCGTGCCTGCGGGCCAGCATGAAGTGCTGCGGCGCAGCGTCTCGCTCGATGGGGCAAGCGCCGAGCTGATCCGCTGGCAGGCACAGGCGCCCATTGCACTGGGGGGCGAGCATGTCAGCCTGCTGTGGTCGCCCAAGGGTCATCTGCAAGGTTTTGCCGACATGCGCCTGCCAGACGCCGATGCCCCCTTGCCCAGCAAGGATGAGGCCCAGGCGGCCGCCGACGCTTTTGTGCAGGCCCATGCCCCCGATTTGCTGGGCAGCCGCGAGCTGCACTGGATCCGGCCACACGATGAAACCGTGCTCAAGGGCGGGCGGCCGCACAAGCTGCGCGGCATGAAGGTGAAGATGCGCAACCGCAGCGATGGGCGCTGGTTCTGGGTCATCGTCGGCGCGCAGGGCCGGCCCATCGTGTTCGAGCGCGACATCGTGTGGCTGAATTTGCCCGGCAAGCGACAAACGGAAAAATGGCTGCACGACGATTGGCTGGCACAGCAGGGGCGGCCATGAAGAAGCTGCCGAAGAGTTACGCGGGCATCGCCTTTTCCTTCTACGCCTCGGCCATCATGGTGCTGATCGTCAGCGGCGTGCTGGTGGCGCTCAACACCGGCATGGATGCGGCCTATCTGGCGCGTCTGGGGCGCTCCTACCTCATCACCTGGCCGATTGCCTTCATCAGCTTGCTGGCGGTGCGCCCGCTGGTGGTGAAGCTGGTGGCCTGGACGACCGGCAGCGGCCAATGAGCAAGCAGCCGGCATGGCGGCAGCAGGCCCCCGCGCAAAGGCGCGCGCGCCGCCACAGCCCTGCGCCTGCGTGAAACTTCTCTCCCTGTCAGGCGCAACAGCGCGGGCGCCGTCCCTACAATCGGCGCCCATGAACACATCCACTCACCCTGAAGGCACTGCGCCCGTGCAGAACGAGGGCGCAGAGGCCAAACCCAGCAACTTTTTGCGCCAGGCCATCGAGCACGATCTGGCGCAAGGCACCTACGCCCAGCGTCGCTGGGGCGGCAGCCCGGGCGATGGCGCGCACCATGCGGCGGGCATGGCCGATCCGGCCCCGGTGCGCATGCGCTTTCCGCCCGAGCCCAACGGCTATTTGCACCTGGGCCATGCCAAAAGCATCTGGCTGAACTTCTCGCTGGCGCAAGCCTACGGCGGCGCTTGCCACCTGCGCTTTGACGACACCAACCCGGAGAAGGAAGAGCAGGAATACGTCGACTCCATCCGCGAGCTGGTGCAGTGGCTGGGCTACGACACAGGCTATGCTGACCTGCCCGGCCAGCCCGGCGTGGTGCAGCCGCACGTGTATTACGCCAGCGATTATTTCGACTTCATGTACCGCGCCGCCGAGTACCTGATCGAGGCTGGGCACGCCTACGTCGATGAGCAAACGCCCGAGCAAATGCGCGCCAACCGCGGCGACTTTGGCACGCCCGGCGTCAACAGCCCCTGGCGCGAGCGCAGCCCGGCCGAGAATCTGGCGCGCTTTCGCGAGATGCGCGATGGCCAGCACCCCGATGGCAGCATGGTGCTGCGCGCCAAGATCGACATGGCCAGCCCCAACATCAACATGCGCGACCCGGCCATCTACCGCATCCGCCGCGCCACCCACCACAACACGGGCGACAAATGGTGCATCTACCCCATGTACACCTTCGCCCACCCCATCGAGGATGCGCTGGAGCACATCACCCACAGCTTTTGCACGCTGGAGTTTGAAGACCAGCGCCCGTTCTACGACTGGCTGCTTGAGCGCCTTTGCGAAGGTGGCCTGCTGCTCTCGCCCCCGCCGCGCCAGTACGAGTTTGCGCGCTTGAACCTCAGCCACGTCATCACCAGCAAGCGCCGCCTGCGCCAGTTGGTCGAAGAAGGCCATGTGGACGGCTGGGACGACCCGCGCATGCCCACCCTGGCCGGGCTGCGCCGGCGCG
>JAUMYI010000242.1 GCA_030528705.1 Comamonadaceae bacterium
CCAGGCGTGCCCCGGCCGCAAACGCCTGCCGAGGCGGCAGCATTCGTCCTGCGCGCCCAGTACTACGTCACCGAGCAGGACATCGCCGATGTCCAGCGCCTGGGCTATGAGCCCTGGTTGGATGCCAAGCTGGAGGCTGGGCAGTCGGAGATGACGGGCTGGAACTGGCTGCTGCGTGAGAGGGCCAATCGCATGTCGGCCCTGTACTCGCATGAGTTTGCGACCCACATGATGTGGGCGTTGCTGATGAACCCCGTCGATGGCTTGCGCAAGCGGGTGGCGCTGGCGCTGTCGGAGCTTTTCGTCATCTCCAACACCGGGCTGCCCATCGAATCGCCTTCGTTTGCCGTGGCCGCCTATTGGGACATGCTGATGCGCAATGCCTTTGGCAACTACCGCACGCTGCTGACCGATGTCTCGCTCAGCCCGGCCATGGGCGTGTACCTGAGCAGCCGTGGCAACCGCCGTGGTGATGCGCAAACCGGCCGCATTCCCGACGAAAACTACGCGCGCGAGGTCATGCAGCTGTTCTCCATCGGCCTGTATGAGCTCAATCAGGATGGCAGCTTGAAGATGGCAGGCGGCAAACCCATCGAGACCTATACGCAGCAGACCGTCACCAATCTGGCGCAGGTGTTCACCGGCTGGGATTTCGATCCGAGCAATCACGTCCAGGCCACGCGGCCGGAGAACGTGCGCAACCCCATGGTCGTCAAGCCCGATTGGCACTCCACCGAGGACGTGACGCTGTTTGGCCAGACCATGGCCGGCTCCGAGCCGCCCAGGCGCAAGCTCGACTGGGCCTTGGATCTGCTGTTCAAGCACCCCAATGTCGGCCCCTTCATTGGCCGACAGCTGATCCAGCGCCTGGTCACCAGCCACCCCAGTGGGCAGTACGTGGCGCGTGTGGCTGCAGCCTTTGCCAACAACGGCCGTGGCGAGCGCGGCGACATGAAGGCCGTGCTCAAGGCCATCTTGCTCGACCCCGAGGCCCTGGCCGCCGGGCAGGGCCGGGCAGGGCGCACGTTTGGCAAGCTGCGCGAGCCCATGCTGCGCGTGGCGCAATGGGGCGCAACCTTCAAGGCGCGCAAAAACCCCAAAGTGCCCGCCAGCGGCAGTTTCCCGCTGTGGAGCCTGGCCGAAGACCTGGGGCAAAGCCCGTTTGACAGCGCCTCGGTGTTCAACTTCTTCCGCCCCGGCTATGTGCCACCGCACACCGAAATGGCCGCGCAGGGCGCCACCGCGCCAGAGTTCCAGATCATGGACGAGTACACGGTGGTGCGCTACATCAACCTGATGACGGCGCTGGTGCGTGACTGGTACCCCGTGGCCGGGGTGTACACCGCAGAGCTGGCGCTGGCGAGCAAACCGCAGCAGTTGGTCGAGCGCATGAACCTGTTGCTGGCCGGTGGCCAGCTCTCTCCAGAGACGATGGCAACCATCACCCAGGCTGTGCAGGCCGTACCACTGGATTGGCAAGAGGGTGACAAGAACCGGGTTTGCGCAGCCATCTTGCTGGTGATGAGCTGCCCGGAATACATCGTGCAGAAATGACGGCGGGGGCGGACATGGAGCACTTCAATACAACGTCGCGGCGCGCTTTTCTGAGGCGCTTTGGCCAGCTGGGCCTGGCCGGTGTGGCCGCGCCCTGGGCCGTGAACCTGGCGGCCATGGGCGAGGCCGCGGCCTTCAACGCTGGCAATGACTACAAGGCGCTGGTGTGCGTCTTCCTCTACGGCGGCAACGACCATGGCAACACCTTGATCCGCGTCGATGATGCCGGCTATGGCGCCTACGCCAGGATGCGCCAATCGCTGGCGCTGGGGCGTGCCAGCCTGGCGGCCACCACGCTGGCCCCGGCAAGAGTGCAGGCTGAAGGCAGGCAGTTTGCCCTGGCGCCGCAGCTGGCCGGGCTGGGGCGGCTGTTCGATGCCGGAGCCCTGGCCATTCAGCAAAACGTCGGCCCGCTGCTCAGGCCAATGAGCCTGCCGCAGTACCGGCAGGGCGCGATGCCGCTGCCACCCAAATTGTTCTCGCACAACGACCAACAGTCGGTCTGGCAAAGCTCCAAACCCGAAGGCTCGGTCAAGGGCTGGGGCGGCGCCATGGGGGACTTGGCGCTCGCAAGCGGCGCGAGCAATGCCACCTTTGCCTGCATCAACGCCTCGGGCAATGCAGTATTCCTCTCGGGCGACAGCGCGCTGGCCTACCGCATCGGCGTGGACGGCAGTGAGCAGCTGCGCGATTTCAACAACCTATGGGGCGCCTGCAGCAACAACACCACCTGCATCGACGCCTTGCGCACGCTGATCACGCAATCGCGCCAGCACATGCTGGAAAACGAGCTCAATCGCCTGATGAGCCGCTCGTTGCAGGCCAGCGATGTGATCCAGAGTGCGCTGGCCACTGCGCCTGACAGTCTGGCTGCGGCCATCCCCAAAAGCACGCTGGGCAAGCAGTTGGCGATGGTGGCCAGATTGATTGCCGGACGCAACACCATTGGCGTGCGCCGCCAGGTGTTCCTCGTCTCCCTGGGGGGCTTTGACAACCACAGCGACCTGCGCAAGCTGCACCCGCCGCTGCTGAGCGAGCTCAACGACGCGCTGGTGGGTTTTTACGAAACCATCAAACAACTCGGCCTGGGCCAGAGCGTGACGGCCTTCACTGCTTCGGAGTTTGGCCGCTGCATGGTGGCCAACGGCGATGGCTCCGACCATGGCTGGGGCGGCACGCACTTCATCATCGGCGATGCCGTCAAGGGCAAGGACTTGTACGGCAGCACGCCCGTGTACGAGCAGGATGCCGAGTTCGACCCGGCCACGGGCCATGACATCGGCCAGGGCCGCCTGCTGCCCAGCACTTCGGTGGATCAGTACGCAGCCACTCTGGCCAAATGGTTTGGCGTGGCCGATGCGGATTTGCCGCTGGTGGTGCCCAATATCGGCAGCTTCTCGCAGCGCGATTTGGGCTTTTTTCGCTGAGTACTGAGTAGCGGCCGTTGTTAGCCCTGCGCAGCCGGGGCTGTGCGGGCGGCGAGCGCGCAGCGGTGGAAATGAAACTGTTCAGGAGGGCTTTCCATGATGCACCAGCAACAACTGATGCGCATTTGCGCGCTGTGCATGGCTGCGGCCATGTCGGTGTCTGCCTGTGGCGGCGGCGACGGGCCATTGACCCCGCCACCGCCGCCAGCGGGCTCGCCGCCGCCAGCTCCGGCGCCTGGAACGCCGGGCGGGCCTATCACCCCTCCTGCGCCAGGGCCGGCACCACAACCACCGGCTCCGCAACCGCCGGCCCC
>JAUMYI010000243.1 GCA_030528705.1 Comamonadaceae bacterium
GCCCCATCCGGCCCTTGCTGCGTGCTGCCAAAGCCAAGCCAGTAATAGCCGTATGGATCGATTTCCGTGACCAGCGACTTGCGCCCGATATAACGCATGAATCGGAAGAACTCCTCCAGGCTGGCATCTGAGAGCAGCCAGCCGGGGATTTTCTTCAGCAGCACGACATCGCCCACAGCCACGCCTGGGGCCAGAACCTTATGGACAGCCATTGGCGCGCCCCTTGTCATTCCAGCGTCGCAGGCCCCATCCAGTGGATCAGGGCGGCCAGCGTGGCCACTGAGGCGATGGTGGAAAACAGCACGGTGCGCGCCGTCACGCTGCCGTCGCGCCCATACAGGTCGGCCAGCATGTAGGGGCCGGTGCCGGTGGGCAGGGCGGCCAGCAGCACGGCCAGTTGCAGCGGCGTGGTTGGCAGCTGAAAGAGCCAGGAGCCCAGCGCCCAGGTCAGCAGTGGCAGCAGCAGGAGTTTGATGGCCGTCAATTGCCAGGCCAGCGCGCTGGCCTGGCGGTCGCCCAGCGCCTGGGGCGTGGTGCTGCTGGCCGATGCGGCTGGGCTGGCCAAAAACAGCCCCAGGCTGACCAGCGCGCAGGGGCTGGCCGCGCCAGCGAGCAGTTGCAGCAATTGCGCGCCGCTGGCTGGCAGCGGCCAGCCGGTGGCGGCATACAGCGCACCGGCCAGCGGCGCGGCGATCAAGGGGTTTTTCAGCAGCGACCAGGCGATGCGCGGCAGCAGCAGCCAGGGCTGGCGCTGCCCGGCGGGCAGGCGGGCGTATTCGATCAGCAAGATGGCCAGGCCGAACATCACGCACACCACCAGCATGGTGGCGATGGTGGTGGGCACCAGCGAGGCCCCGCCGGCGAGCAAAAAGGTCAGCGGAAAGCCCATGTAGCCGGTGTTGGGGTAGGCCGCAGCCAGGGCATCGACGCTGGCGTCGGCCAGGCTGCGTCCGCGCCGGCACTGCACGGCGGCCACGGCGGCGAACAAGCCCAGGCCAGCCAGCGCGAAGGTGGCCGTGAAGGCCGGCTGGTACAGCTGGCGCCAGTCGGCCTTGGCCATGATGAGAAACAGCATGGCCGGCAGGGCCAGCCAGACCACGAAGCGCCCCAGCTCGGCCGCGGCGGCCGGGCCCAGCAAGCGCAGGCGGCGGCACAGCCAACCGGCCAGTATCAGGCCGAACACGGGGAAGATGATGGCGAGGATGGAGGACACGCAAGGCACCGTGGGGCGAAGGATGGGGCGTGGGCGCATGGGCGGGCAAGGGCAGGCCAGGGCGCTGCGCCAGCGCGGCGGCAAGTGTAGGGCCTGTCATGAAAGCTCTGGCGCGGCACGCGAAGCTTTCATAATGACGGGCTTTTTGTGATGTGGGCGCGGCCTGACGGCCGTGCCGCTTGGGGTTAAGCCTTGTCCAGTTCCGATTGCCCGCAGGCGCTGCAAATCCTGCAACAGGTGTTTGGCTATCCGCAGTTTCGCGGCTTGCAGGCCGAGATCATCGACACCGTCATCGCCGGTGGCGATGCGCTGGTGCTGATGCCCACCGGCGGCGGCAAATCTCTGTGCTACCAAATCCCGGCGATTGCCCGGCGCGAGCAGGGCAAGGGCATGAGCGTCGTGGTCTCGCCGCTGATTGCGCTGATGCACGACCAGGTGCGCGCGCTGCAGGAGGTGGGCGTGGCCGCCGATGGCCTGCATTCGGCGCTGGACTTTGCCCAGGCCCAGGCCGCGCAGGCGCGCGCCTGGCGCGGCCAGACCTGCTTGCTGTACGTGGCGCCCGAGCGCATCACCACGCCGGCCTTTCTGGAGTTTCTCGATGGCCTGTACCAGCGCGGCCAGCTGGCGCTGTTTGCCATCGACGAGGCGCACTGCGTGAGCCAGTGGGGCCATGACTTCCGCCCCGAGTACCGCCAGCTCAGCCTGCTGCACGAGCGTTACCCCACGGTGCCGCGCATTGCGCTGACGGCCACGGCCGATGCCATCACCCGCGCCGACATCATCGAGCGCCTGCAGTTGCAGCAGGCGCGGCAGTTCATCAGCAGCTTCGACCGCCCCAACATCTTCTACCAGGTGGTGGAAAAGGGCGATGCGCGCCGCCAGCTGCTGCGCTTCATCGAGGACGAGCACGAGGGCGACGCCGGCATCGTCTATTGCCAAAGCCGCAAGAAGGTTGAGGACACGGCCCAGTGGCTGCTGGAGCAGGGCATCGACGCCTTGCCCTACCACGCCGGCCTGCCGCCCGATGTGCGCCAGCGCCACCAAGACCGCTTTCTGCGCGAGGACGCGCTGGTCATGGTGGCCACCATCGCCTTTGGCATGGGCATCGACAAGCCCGACGTGCGCTTCGTGGCGCACCTGGACATGCCCAAGAACATCGAGGGCTACTATCAGGAGACGGGCCGCGCCGGGCGCGATGGCGAGCCCGCCGATGCCTGGATGGCCTATGGCCTGGCCGATGTGGTCAACCAGCGGCGCATGATCGACGACCCGCAAAGCCCGGCCAGCGAGGCCTACCGGCAGGTCATGCGCGCCAAGCTCGATGCGCTGCTGGCCATGGCCGAGACCACCGAATGCCGCCGCCAGCGGCTACTGGCCTATTTCGGCGAGCAGGCCCAGCCCTGCGGCAATTGCGACAACTGCCTGAACCCGCCGGCCACCTGGGACGCCAGCGACGCGGCGCGCAAGCTGCTCAGCTGCATCTACCGCGTGCAACAAAAAAGCGGCATCCACTTCGGCGCTGGCCACCTGATCGACATCCTGCGCGGCAAGGCCACGCCCAAGGTCGAGCAATACGGCCATCAGGGCCTGAGCACCTTTGGCATCGGCCAGGAAATCGGCGAGCGCGAATGGGGCAGCGTGGTGCGGCAGTTGATTGCCATCGACGCCATCGTGGCCGATGCCCAGGCTTTCAACACCCTGCGCCTGGGCCCGGCGGCGCGCAGCGTGCTGGCCGGCCAGCGCCCGTTGCAGCTGCGCCGCATCGAGCGCCAGGCCCGGCGCGGCGCGCGCCGCACTGCCCAGGGCGGCAGCGCGCGCCAGAGCCGCCAGGAACGCCTGGCCGCGCTGGACGATGCCAGCCGCCAGCGTTTTGAGGCGCTCAAGGCCTGGCGGCGCGAGGTGGCGCAGCAGCACCAGCTGCCGGCCTTCGTGGTCTTTGCCGATGCCACCTTGCTGGCCATCGCCAGTGAAAACCCCCGCAGCCTGCAGGCGCTCAGCGCCATCTCCGGCGTGGGGCAGAAGAAACTCGATGCCTATGGGCAGGAGCT
>JAUMYI010000244.1 GCA_030528705.1 Comamonadaceae bacterium
TCTAAGCTTGTGCAAAAGCCGCCTTGCAGCCCGGCTGCAGGCGCACGACACCGGCGCGCGCCAGACAGGCAAGTCTGGCGCGCGCCGGTTTGCGTTTGGCCAGTGCGTTGTGGGCCAAGCTGGCGCGCTCAATGCCCCGCGTCGGGCGGAGGCTGTTTGCGCTGCGCATCGGCCGGGGCGGCCGGCGGCCACAGCAGCGCCAGGGGGCTGGCGCGCAGTTGCCTGAACAAGGCCTGCAGCAGCTTGCCCAGGCTGGGGATTTCCGTGTCGCGGGCGCGCAAGGCCACGCGCAGCGCCAGAAAGAAGCTCAGCCACAGATTGACCATGCCAATGAGCAGCACGTACAGCAGGCCCAGCGCAAAGACTTTGGCGCCCAGAGGGGCGCTGCTGGCCGCGTAGCTGAGGTTGGCCGACGAGAAGGCGATGTGGCGGATGTCCAGCGGCAGGTGCAGCAGGTGGCCGATGTAGGGCGTCACGCCCAGCAGCACGCCAAAGTAGAAGTTGCCGTGCAACGCGCCGAAGTGCTCGTGCAGGTAATTGGCAAAGCGTTGCTGGCGCGCCGGCCCCAGCCAGCGCAGCGCCGGGTGCGCCGCCAGGCGCTCGCGCAGCCGCACGTAGTCGGCCCGGTTGTCGTAGTAGCCAGAGATGATGCCGGCGCAAAACAGCCACAGCGCGGCAATGGCCGCATACCACAGCGCGGGCACGGGCTGCAAGGCCTTGAGCTGGTAGGCCACCTCATCGGCCGTGAGCAGGCCCTGGCCCGCATGGCGCTGGTACAGCCAAGCCAGGCCAGCGGCGGTGAGCATGGCCAGGCAGAGGTTGCCCAGCACGGCCACGCTTTGTGAGCGGTGCACGCTGATGAGCAGCTCGGCCAGGTGCTTGGGCAGGTTGCGGCTGTTTTGGCCCTGCTGCACGCTCTCAGCGATGCTGGCCGCCGTCATGGCCGGCTGCTTGGTGGCGATGGTGAAGCCCAGCATGTGCACGATGGCAAAGCCGATGCCGTAATTCAGGCTGATGAGCAGCGTGCTCCACAGCGGCGCGAGTTGCCAGCGGCCAATCTCGATCTTCAGCAAGGCCATCAGGGCGATCAGCACCCCGGCGCCGGCGGCCGAGCGCAGCATCTGCCAATACTCCTGCGCCGTGGTGGTGATGTAGTGCTCGCCGTGCTCGCTCTTGCTGCTGCTGATGCTCTTGCTGAGCATGCCGGCGCTGTTGCGCACGAATTCGCGGATGCTGCGCTGCTCCAGGCCGCTGTTGATGATTTGCCCCAATTGCACCAGCCAGGCGCGGGCGCTGCGCTCGGAACGCTCGCTGGTGAGGATGGTGAGGATGCCTTCGAGCCGATCCAGGCTTTGGCCCAGGCGTTCGAGCAAATGGGCCGTGCTCAGCGACGCGCCGCTTTGATTGCCCAGGCGGCGCAGGTGGGCGACCTGCTCGCGGCTCTGGTCCAGCATCACATCCAACTGGGCCGTATCGGGCAGCTCGCGCCCGGCGCGCGCGGCCTCGACCAGGTTCTGCACTTCGCGCTGCAGGCTGAGAAAGGCCGAGTCCACCTCCAGCAGGCGCGGGTTCAAGCGAATCAAATCCGGATTGAGGTCTTCGCCAGCAATCCACAGCGCCAGCATTTCCGCTGCGCGCAGCAATTGATCGCGCACGTAATGCTGGCTGGCTTCGCGCTGCGCCGCGCTGCCCAGCTGCTCATACAGCCGCAGCCACAGGCGCGGCGCAATGCTGTTGAGCCATTCCAGATCGCTGGGGCGCAGCACGGTCTGCAACACGTCTTCGAGCGCATCGGGCTGGCGCGGCGGCGGGTTGATGCGGTCGTACAGGCGGCGCTTGAGCTCGCGCGCAAAATCCTGGCGCGAATAAATGCCGGTCTGCACAAAGCCCGTGGCCAGGCGTGAGCTCTGCAGCCACTGATGGAACAGGCCGGCAACGTGTTCGTTGATCTCGGGCTGCTGCTGCAACGCATCGAGGAAGTCGCGCAGCGCATCGCCAGCCTGCTCGGCGTTGCGGCGCAGCTGCTGCACCAGCAACTGCAGCACGCTTTGAAAATCGGCGCAGCCGGCAAAAGGCGTGAGCTCAGGCAGGGGCATGGGTGGGCCTTGCGGTCACGGATCGGGAAGAGTCAAAAAGCGCCCAGTCAGCGCCCAGCGGAAAAAACGCCGCAGCCAGGGCTGCGGCGCATGGATGGGGCGCAGGCCAAGGCAGCCCGCTGCACAGCATCACTGGGCCACGCAATCGGCAAAGAACTGCTTGCTGCCGTCGGGCTGCGCTTGCACGACCAGGCCGTGGATGTCGGTCTCAAAGCCTGGCAGTTGCTGCGCGAACTCGCGCGCGAACTTCAGGTAATCGACGATCTTGCGGTTAAAGACCTCGCCCGGGATGAGCAGCGGAATGCCCGGCGGGTACGGCGTGACCAGGCCCACGGTGATGCGGCCTTCGAGCTCGTCGATGGGCACGCGCTCGGTCTTGCGGTGCGCGATGTGGGCGTAGGCATCGGCCGGGCGCATGGCGGGCTTGAGGTCAGACAGATAGATTTCCGTGGTCAGGCGCGCAATGTCGTACTTGGCGTAGAGCTGGTGCACGTGCTGGCACAGATCACGCAGGCCCATGCGCTCGTAGCGGCGGTGCTGGTGGCTGAACTCGGGCATGATGCGCCACAGCGGCTGGTTCTTGTCGTAGTCGTCCTTGAACTGCTGCAGGGCGGTGAGCAGCGTGTTCCAGCGGCCCTTGGTGATGCCGATGGTGAACATGACGAAAAAGCTGTACAGGCCCGTCTTCTCCACCACCACGCCGTGCTCGGCCAGGAATTTGGTGACGATGGCCGCAGGGATGCCGCTCTTGTCGAACTTGCCATCCAAATCCAGCCCCGGCGTGACGATGGTGGCCTTGATCGGGTCGAGCATGTTGAAACCATCGGCCAGATTGCCAAAGCCGTGCCAGTTGCTCGATGCCTTGCGGCTCTTGCTGCCGTTGCTGCGGATGATCCAGTCGGCCGAGCGGCCCACGCCCTGCTCGGCCAGCGCCTCGGGGCCCCAGACTTTGAACCACCAGTCGTTCTTGCCAAAGTCCTGCTCGACCTTGCGCATGGCGCGGCGAAAGTCCAGCGCCTCCTGCAGGCTCTCCTCCACCAGCGCCTGGCCTCCGGGCAGTTCCATCATCGCGGCGGCCACGTCGCAGCTGGCGATGATGCTGTACTGCGGGCTGGTGCTGGTGTGCATCAGATAGGCTTCGT
>JAUMYI010000007.1:0-17572 GCA_030528705.1 Comamonadaceae bacterium
AAATCATGAGAAATGCGGCGCACTGTCAGATGCTTTGAGTGCCGAACGCCAGATCCTACAGTGATGAGGGCATTGGTTTTGAGGGCCATGAGCATCGCCATCAATGATGCGATGATGCCAACAAAAAAGCCGCCCAAGGGCGGCTATCTTAGGGAATTTCCAGTTTTTGCGGAAATTGACTGCAATGGATGGTGCCCGGAGCGGGAATCGAACCCGCACGCCCGAAAGCTCCGGATTTTAAGTCCGGTATGTCTACCAATTCCATCATCCGGGCACGCTGCCATTGCCTGGGCAGCATCACAGCAGCGCAAGACAAGGGCCGCGCCACTGGGCGCGCGATTCTAATGCAGGGCGGGCGGCACGCTGCCCTGCAGCCCCCCCTGCTTCAAGGCCTGCCGCCGTAGACCCGCGCGATCGACTCGGCCACGCACACGGGCTTGTCCTGGCCCTGGCGCTCGATTTGCACATGCCAGCCAATTTGCAGGCCCTGCTGCTCCAGCGGCTGCGTCTCCAGCAGCGTCAGGCGCGCGCGCAACTGGCTGCCCACCGGCACCGGCGCCGTAAAGCGCACCTTGTTCAAGCCGTAGTTCACCCCCATAACCACGCCTTCGATGCGCACGGCCTGCTCCATCATCTTGGGCAACAGCGACAAGGTCAGAAAGCCGTGCGCAATGGTCGTGCCAAATGGCCCTTGGGCGGCGCGCTCGGCATCGACGTGGATCCACTGGTGATCGCCCGTGGCCTGGGCGAACAGATTGACCTGCTCCTGCGTGATGGTCTGCCAATCGCTCACCGCCACCTGCTGGCCTTTGCACGCCGCCAGCTCTGCGTAACCGGAAAAGACTCTCATGCCGGACACCATAGCGCAGGCCAGCGACCTGGCCCGCCAGCCACTGTCCATGCCGCGACAGCGCCAAGGTTCTGCACAGACTTTTAGAATCCGCTTCGGCGCGCGCTTCAGGTGCATGCAGGTCTTCACTGGCACCGCCATGGCGACCGCATGACCATGGGGCACCCCCATGGATGCAGACACACTTGGAAATCGCAGCGGCTGTGCCCGACATACCCCCAGGGTATGCACCGCACAGCCAGGACACGACGGGCTGAAGCCGCGCGCCGCCCATTTCACAGCAGCCATCGCGCGCTGCGCATGGCATTTGCACAGTCACACCCCATGGGCCCGGATCCGCACGACGACTTTGCCCTGCGCGCCTTTGCCCTGCATCTGGCGCGGGCACTGCTTGCGGGCCCGTGGACGCCCGTGGCCATGCAGGCCCGTTTGCGGCGGGCGCTGGGCTTGGCTCGGGGTGACGCCTGGCCCGATTGGCTTCGCCCGCTGGTGCGCCAGTTGCACGCCCAGCCCCCATTCCCCTTGCCAGCGCAGCCTGGGCGTCGCAAGACGGCAAGCGCAACAACCGGCCCAGTGCCGGGCAGCGCCCACCTGCAGGCTCTGGCCGATGCAGTGGCCCAACATCCGGCATTGCGGCGGGCCTGGAGCACTGCCCCCGCACACGCGCCATGGCGCATCAAGGGCTTTTTCCTGCCCCCGCCGCCGCCCAAGCCACCGGCCATCGCCAAGCTGCAGCCCTTCGTGCGCGACTTGCCGCCCCTGGCCCAAGTGGGCGACATCGCCGCCTGGCTGGAGCTTGAGCCCGGACAATTAGATTGGATGGCCAACTGCCAGGATCGCCCTGCCCCACACCCCAAGCTGGCGCACTACCGCGCCCACTGGCTGCCCAAAGGGCAAGGCGGCTTGCCGCGGCTGATCGAGGCGCCCAAGGCGCGGCTCAAGCAGATTCAGCGGCGCATTCTGCAAGAGCTGCTTGCCCCCATCCCGCTGCACAACGCCGCCCACGGCGGCGTGCGCGGGCGCTCAGCCCTCAGCCACGCGCAGGCCCATGCAGGCATGCCTGTGCTGCTGAAGTTCGACCTGCGCGATTTCTTCCCCAGCATCCGCGCCGCTCGCATCCACGCCATCTTTGCCTGCCTGGGCCACACCCCGGCCGTGTGCCGTGTGCTGACGGCCTTGGTGACCACACGCACGGCCCATGGCGTTTTGCGCGCGGCACCCTTGCCCCCGCCGCCGCAGAGCGCCCCATGCGGCGCAGGCCCCGTCCCCAGCCTGGCCGTGCAGCAGGCCCAGTTGCGCCAGCTCTATGGCCCACGCCATCTGCCGCAGGGCGCGCCCAGCTCCACGCTGCTGGCCAACCTGGCCGCAGCACGGCTGGACATGCGCCTGGCCGCTGCCGCGGCCGCGCTGCAGGGGCGCTACACACGCTACGTGGACGACCTGGCCATTTCCCTGCCGCAACTGCCCCGCGCCCAACTGCTGCGCATGCAGCGCCTGGTGCGCCGCATCGTCCATGAAGAAGGCTTTGTGCTGAACGAGGCCAAATGCGGGCTGTACGCGGCCAGCCAGGCGCATTACCTCACGGGCATTTGCGTCAACGCCCACCCCAATCTGCCGCGCGCGACCTACGACCAGCTCAAGGCCATACTGCACCAGTGCGTGCTGCACGGCCCCAGCAGCCAGAACCGCGACGGCCATCGCGATTTCCGCGCCCATCTGCAAGGCCGCATTGCCTGGTGCCGCAGCCTCAATCCGGCCCGCGCGGCCAAGCTGCAGCGGCTGTTCGAGCGCATCGACTGGCAGCGATGAGCCAGCGGCGAGGCCGTGTGCAGCGCCAGCGCCACAGCCACAGCGGCAACGCCACCAAGCCTGCATCAAGCCCGCAGCCGGGGCGATTCGCCGCTACCATCGGCGCCCGACTCCCCATCGCCAATGCATTGCACATGGAGCCTGCCCCGTGATTGAAACCATTGCCCCCGCTGAATTTGCCGCCTGGGCGGCGCGTCAGGACTATGCCCAGCCGCCGCTGTTGATCGACGTGCGCGAGCCCTGGGAATGGGCGCTAGCGCACCTGCCTGCCTTGCCCGGCTGCGAGGTGCTGCATCTGCCGCTGGGCCATCTGCCCTCGGAGCTGGCGCGGCTGGACCCCGACCGCCCCACGGCGCTGATGTGCCACCACGGCATGCGCAGCCTGAATGCGGCGCTGTTTCTGCAGGCCAATGGTTTCGAGCGCCTGGGCAATGTGGCCGGCGGCATCGACGCCTGGGCGCAGTTCGACCCGCAGCTGCCGCGCTATTGAGGGGCAGGGGCGCGCGCGAACTTCACAGCACGCGCTGCACGCTCTCGGGCTTGAAGCCGAAGTCGCCCTTCTTGCCTTTTTGCGCGCGCTTGCCCAGGGCGTTGTTCAGGCTGCGGATTTCCAGGGTTTCCTCGCGCGGCTTGCCGCCGCGGCCCAGGCCGGCGATGCGCACGCTGCGCGTGTAGGCGGCGGCGCCGGCCAGGCTGTCCTTGGGCTCCAGATCGAGCAGCAGCACGCCGCGCCCGCCATTGGCCAGGGTTTTGACCTCCGTCAAGGCAAAGCCCAGGATGCGCCCGGCGGCAGAGACCGCGCAGACGTGGCTGGCTGGCGGCAGCGGCTGCGATTGGCTGCCGCCGTCGATGAGTGACGGGGCGCAGGGGCGCTCGCCCTCGCCGACGCTGATGAAGGCCTTGCCCGCCTTGTTGCGCGAGACCATGTGGCCCAGCTGCGCGACGAAGCCATAGCCGCCCGAGCTGCTCAGCAGCAGGCGCGCCTGCGCCGGCCCGGCAAAGTAGTGCAGCAGGTCGCTGCCTTTTTCCAGCTCGATCAGCGTGGTCAGCGGCTGGCCATCGCCGCGCGCGCCGGGCAGGCTGGCCACCGGCACGGAGTAGACGCGGCCATTGCTGCCCAGCGCCAGCATCACGTCCACCGTGCGGCATTCGAAGGTGCCGTACAGGCCGTCGCCAGCCTTGAAGTTAAAGCCCTGCGGATCGTGGCCGTGGCCGCTGCGCGCGCGCACCCAGCCCTTGTTCGAGACCACGACCGTGACCGGCTCGTCGAGCACCTTGACTTCGGCCACGGCGCGCTTTTCCTCCTGGATCAGCGTGCGGCGCGCATCGGCAAACTCCTTGGCATCGGCCTCGATCTCGCGCGCCATCAGGCGCTTGAGGCTACCCGGGTTGGCCAGGATGTCTTCGAGCTTGTCTTGCTCGGCGCGCAGCTCCTGGAGCTCTTGCTCGATCTTGATGGCTTCCAGCCGGGCCAGTTGGCGCAGGCGGATTTCCAAAATGTCCTCGGCCTGCCGCTCGCTGAGCGCAAAGCGCGCCATCAGCGCGGCTTTCGGCTCGTCGCTGGCGCGGATGATGGCGATCACCTCGTCGATGTTCAGCAAGATCAGCTGCCGCCCTTCGAGGATGTGGATGCGCTCGAGCACCTTGCCCAGGCGGTGCTGGCTGCGGCGCGTGATGGTCTGCTGGCGAAATTCGATCCATTCGAGCAGCACCTGGCGCAGCGACTTCTGCATCGGTCGCCCGTCGATGCCGACCATGGTCAGGTTGATGCTGCACGAGCTCTCCAGGCTGGTGTGCGCCAGCAGCGTGGCCATGAGCTCTTGCGCGTCAATGCGGCTGGACTTGGGCTCGATCACCAGGCGCACCGGCGCGTCCTTGTTGGACTCGTCGCGCACGCCATCGAGCACCGCCTGCACCGTGGCCTTGAGCTGGGTCTGCTCCTGCGTGAGGGATTTCTTGCCGGCCTTGACCTTGGGGTTCATCAGCTCCTCGATCTCTTCGAGGACCTTGCGCGCGCTGACGCCAGGCGGCAGCTCGGTGACCACCATCTGCCACTGGCCGCGCGCGAGCTCTTCCATCGTCCAGCGCGCGCGCACCTTGATCGAGCCGCGCCCGCTCTGGTAGGCCGCGGCGATATCGCCTGCCGCGCTGATGATTTGCCCGCCGCCGGGAAAATCCGGCCCGGGCAGCAGCGCGAACAGCTCTTCATCGCCCAGCTGGGGCGACTTCAGCAGCGCAATGGCCGCGTCGGCCACCTCGCGCAGGTTGTGGCTGGGGATCTCGCAGGCCATGCCCACGGCAATGCCGCTGGCGCCGTTGAGCAGCGTGAACGGCAGCCGCGCCGGCAACTGGCGCGGCTCCTCGAAAGCGCCATCGTAGTTGGGAGCGAACTCCACCGTGCCCTGGTCGATCTCCTGCAACAGCAGGCGCGTGATCTTGGCCAGGCGCGCCTCGGTGTAGCGCATCGCCGCTGCGCCATCGCCATCGCGGCTGCCAAAGTTGCCCTGGCCGTCAATCAACGGGTAGCGCTGCGAGAACTCCTGCGCCATGCGCACCAGCGCATCGTAGGCGGCGCTGTCGCCATGCGGGTGGTACTTGCCCAGCACGTCGCCGACCACGCGCGCGCTCTTGACCGGCTTGGCCGGCGCATTGCCGCTGTAGCCCAGGCCCATCTGCGCCATGGTGTAGAGGATGCGCCGCTGCACGGGCTTTTGCCCATCGACCACGTCGGGCAGCGCCCGGCCCTTGACGACCGAGAGCGCATATTCCAGATAAGCGCGCTGCGCATAGACCGCCAGCGAGCCGTCGTCGCCAGCGGCCAGCGCGGCCACCGGCAGCTGCGGCGGCAAGGGCGGCTCGCCCGTCTGCGGCGCCTCGCCGCGCTCGGGCCCATGAATCAAATCTTGTGACATGAGAAATCAGAAAAAACTTGGCAGCATGCGCCTTCGCCAAGCAGGGGCCGGCGCAGCCCTGAATGCGGCGCGATTGTAGGGCCAGCGGCCCAGGCTGATGGCTGCGCGACCGTGGCGCCGTCAAGGCTCCGGCGCACGCTGTGGCCTGTGCTATAAATTCGCTTATAGCAATTGCTATAACGTCATTTGAAATCTGTTGCAAAGGCCTGTTCAAGCCAGAGATTTGCTCGGCCGCCAAGCCCCGCTCTTGCCGCCATGAACCTGAAAATCACCCGCGCCGTCAACTGGAACCAGCTTGAAGACCCCATGGATCTGGCCATGTGGAACCGTGTCACCGGCAATTTCTGGTTGCCGGAGAAGGTGCCGCTGTCCAATGATCTGCCGTCCTGGCGCACGCTCACCGAGCAGGAGCAGCGCACCACCATGCACGTCTTCACCGGCCTGACCATGCTCGACACCGTGCAGGCGGCCGTGGGCGCGCCGCGCATGATTGCCGATGCGCAAACCCCGCACGAGGAGGCCGTGTTCGCCAACTTCACCTTCATGGAGGCGGTGCACGCGCGCAGCTACAGCTCAATCTTCTCGACCCTGTGCAGCACGCAGGAGATCGACGCGGCCTTTCGCTGGAGCGAGGAAAACCCCTGGCTGCAGGAAAAGGCCGCCATCATCGCGCGCGCCTACCGAGGCGAGGACCCGCTCAAGGTCAAGATCCTCTCGGTGCTGATGGAGTCGTACCTGTTCTACAGCGGCTTTTTCTGCCCCTTCTACTGGGCCAGCAAGGCCAAGCTGACCAACACGGCCGACCTGATCCGGCTGATCCTGCGCGATGAGGTCTGCCACGGCTACTACATCGGCTACAAATTCCAGCAGCAGTACCAGCGCCAGCCGCTGGCCCGGCAGGAGCAACTGCTGCGCTTCACGCACGACACGCTGCAGACGCTGATGGCCAACGAGTACCGCTACGCGGCCGATCTGTACGACCGCCTGGGCTGGACTGAGGACGTCAAGCACTACATGCACTACAACGCCAACAAGGCGCTGATGAACCTGGGCTTTGAGGCGCTCTACCCCAAAGATCGCTGCCAAGTGCCCGCCGCCATCCTCGCCGCGCTCGACCCCGGCGCCAACGAGAACCACGACTTCTTCTCCGGCTCGGGCTCGTCCTACGTCATCGGCAAGACCGAGGTCACGGCCGACGAGGACTGGGCGTTTTGATGGGGCGCCCCATCAGCCCAGGCCCAGGCGCTGGAACCAACCGCCGGGCATGCGCGCCACGGCCTGCGCCAGCTCCAGATCCAGCAGCAGCGCCTGCAGCTGCGCCGTGGGCAGGCCGGTGCGCGCCTGCAGCTGCTCCAGGCTGACTGGGTCAAAGCCCATGGCTTCGAGCAGCGCCTGCTGCGGCCCCTGCGGCTTGGATTGCTGGGGCCGCAGCGGCTTGGGCTGCGCGGGCGGCGCGGCGGTCGCAGCATGCTCAGCCGCCGGAGCCGGAGCCGGAGCCGGGGCAAGCTCGCCCTCTGGCGGCTGCGCCTGACCGCCCTGCCCTGCCGCAGCGCGCAGCACGGCCTGCGCCGCTGCGGCATCGGGCGCGACATCCTGCACGGCATCCGGCGCGAGATCAGGCGCAACATGGGGTGCGCCGGGCCCGGCCAGCTCCTCCAGCACATCGGCCACGCAGTCCACCAGCTTGGCGCCCTGCTTGATCAAGGCGTGGCAGCCGCGCGACTGGGGCGAGTGGATGGAGCCGGGTATGGCCAGCACGTCCCGCCCCTGCTCGGCAGCCAGCCGGGCAGAGATCAGCGAGCCCGATTTCTCCGCCGCCTCGACCACCAGCACGGCCTGGCTCAAGCCGGTGATGATGCGGTTGCGGCGCGGGAAGTTGGTGGCCAGCGGCAGCATGCCCAGGGGCTGTTCGCTCAGCAACAGGCCATGCTGGGCAATGCGCCGGGCCAGCGCGCGGTGCGCCGCTGGGTAGATGCGGTCGGCGCCCGTGCCCATCACGGCGATGGTGGCTGGCCGCGCCCCAGGCTCGGCGCCCTGCTGCGCCAGCAAGGCGCCTTCGTGGGCGGCGGCGTCGATGCCACGCGCCAGGCCCGAGACGATGCACACGCCCAGCTCCTGCAACTGCTGGGCAAAGTGGCGGGCGTTTTGCGCGCCCTGCGCCGTGGGCTGGCGGCTGCCCACCATCGCCAGCATGGGCCCGCAGCACTGCCACCAGGGCATGGGGGCCTGGGCACCCAGCCAGGCGCGCGGGCCCACGGCATACAGCAGCAGCGGCGGGTCGTCGAGCTGGCGCAAGGCCAAGGGGTAGCGCGGGTCGTCCAGCGTCCAGACCGCGTGGGCCAGGCCCAGATCGGCATCGGCCTGGCCCAGCCATTGCTGCAGCCGCGCCAGCGCGGCTTGCAGCGCGGCCTCATCGGGCTGCAACAGGCGCTGCGCCAGCACCGCCGAGCCCAGCGCCTGCTGCAACAGCGGCAGTGGCTGCTGCAGCACGGCTTGCGGCGTGCCGAACTGCGCCAGCAGCCGCGCGGCGCGCAGCGGCCCGATGCCCTCGCACAGGCTCAGTTGCAGCCAGGGCCTCAGCCCTGCCCCATCCATTGCCTTTTGCTCTTGCATGGCCGGCCCCTTTCAGCTTGTTCATTCAGACTGCGGCAGCAGCCCGCTTTGCGGCCTGCGGGCCACGTCGCGCAAAAACTGCCAGACGGCCTGCACCCGCGCCAGATGGCGAATTTCGGCTGGCATCGACATCCAGAACGTGCGCTGGAACTGCGCCTGTTGCGGCAGCAGCTGCAGCAGCGCCGGATCCCTGTCGCCAATGAAGGCCGGCAAGATGGCCAGGCCAGCGCCAGCGCGCACTGCCTGGTATTGCGCCAGCACGCTGGTGCTGCGCAGGCCGAAGTGCTGCGGCTGGAAAAAGCTCTCCAGAAACTGCAACTGTTTGGAAAACAGCAAGTCGTCCACGTAGGAGATGAAGGTGTGCTCGGCCAGGTCGTCCATGGACGTGATCGGCGCATGCTGCGCCAGATAATCGCGCGCGCCATACAGCCGCAGCACGTAGTCGCTGAGCTTGGTGACTACCACCGAGCCGCGCGTGGGCCGCTCCAGCGAGATCACGATGTCGGCTTCGCGGCGCGAGAGGTGCACCAGCCTCGGCAACGCCAGCAAGTCGATGACCAGGCTGGGGTGCTGGCGCGCCAGTTCGGCCAGCGGCGCGGCCAGCACCTGGGTGCCCAGCCCTTCGGGCACGCCCACGCGCACCAGGCCGGACAAGCCTTCCTGCGTGACCAGCGAGCTGCTCTCGATCGACAGAAACGCCGCCTCCATGGCCTCGGCCTGGGGCAGCAGATGGCGCCCGGCCTCGGTCAATCGGTGGCCCGAGGCTTCGCGGGCAAACAAGGGCACGCCCATTTGTTTTTCCAGCGCCTGGATGCGGCGGCTGACCGTGGTGTGATCGACCTGCACCGTGCGCGCTGCATTGACCAGGGTGCCGGTGCGCGCCAGCGCCAGAAAAAATCGCAGATTGTCCCAATCCATTGCCTTTGCCCCCTGCCGCCCGGCCGGCTCACGCGCCGGGGCTGGGCCCTTGCGCTGCGCGCCAGCGCAGCAGCTCGGCCTTTTCCAGCAGCAGCACGTCGCCGCCGTCTTCAGGCTCGCTCAGCCACAGTGCCTGTAGCGAGCCAAAGGCCCGCTCGAAATGGGCGCGCTCGTGGCCGATCTCCAGCACCAGCGCCGCGCCATCGTTCAGGTGCTCGGGCAGGGCGTGCAGCATGGGGCCGATGAAGTCCATGCCGTCCTCGCCGCCGGCCAGCGCCAGCGCCGGCTCAGCCCGGTATTCGCCCGGCAAAGCGGCCATGCTGCGGCTGTTGACGTAGGGCGGATTGCACAGCACCAGGTCATAACGCTGCCGGGCCGGCGCCAGCGCCTGCAGGCCGTCGGATTCGATCAGGCGGATGCGCGCTTGCAGGCCGTGGCGCTCACGGTTGATGGCGGCCACGGCCAGCGCCGCGGCGCTGATGTCGATGGCATCGACCTGCGCCTGCGGCCAGGCCAGCGCGGCCAGCACGGCCAGGCTGCCGTTGCCGGTGCACAGGTCGAGCACCTGGCCGCCCTGCTCGGGCAGCCAGGCGTCGAGCCGGCCTTCGAGCAAAGGCGCGGCAATCAGGCTGCGCGGCACGATGCTACGCTCATCGACGTAGAACGGCACGCCATGCAGCCAGGCTTCGCGGGTGAGGTAGGCGGCGGGCTTGCGCTCGCCGATGCGGCGCTGCAGCAGGGCCTGCAAGGCCTGGGCCTGGGCGCTGTCCAGCGTCTGCGGGGCCAGGCTGGCCAGGTCGGCGTCCAGCGCCAGGCCCAGGCTCCAGAGCGTGAGCCAGGCCGCCTCGTCCCAGGCGTTGTCGGTGCCGTGGCCAAAGGCCACGCCGCTGCGTTCGAGCTGCGCGGCGGCCTGGGCAATGGCCGCCTCGATCGCCATGCCGGCGCGGATGCCGCTGTCCATGGCCCTGCTCATGCCGCCACCGGGGCGCTTGCGCCGGCACCGCCCGCATGCTGGGCGTGCAGCAACTCCAGCAGTTGTGCGTAGATGCGTGTGAGCACCTCCAGATCGGCCAGCGCAATGTGCTCATCGACCTTGTGGATGCTGGCGTTGGGCGGGCCCAGCTCGATGACCTGCGGGCACAGAGTGGCGATGAAGCGGCCATCGCTGGTGCCGCCGCTGGTGGACAGCTCGGGGCTGAGCCCGGTGACCTGGCCCACGGCCTGCTGCACCAGCTGCACCAGCGTGCCGCTGGGCGTGAGAAAGGGCTGGCCGCCCAAAGTCCAGTGCAGCGTGTAATCCAGGCCGTGGCGATCGAGCAGCGCCTGCACGCGCTGGCGCAGCTGGGCCTGGCTGGATTCGGTGCTGAAGCGGAAGTTGAAGTCCACCACGAGCTCGCCCGGAATGACGTTGCCCGCGCCGGTGCCAGCGTGGATGTTGCTGATTTGCCAGCTGGTGGGCGGGAAGAATTCGTTGCCCGCATCCCATTGAGTGGCCGCCAGCTCAGCCAGCGCCGGCAGGGCTTGGTGGATGGGGTTGCGCGCCAGGTGCGGGTAGGCGATGTGGCCCTGCACGCCATGCACCTGCAGGCGGCCGCTCAGGCTGCCGCGGCGGCCGCTTTTGATCATATCGCCAGTGCGTTTTTCCGCCGTGGGCTCGCCCACGATGCAGTAATCGAGGCGCTCGCCGCGCGCGCGCAGGGTTTCGATCACGTGGGTCGTGCCGTGCACGGCCGGGCCTTCTTCATCGCTGGTCAATAGCAGGGCCAGGCGCAGCGCCTGCTGGGGCTGGCGCTGCAGCACGGCTTCGAGCGCGGCCACGAAGGCGGCGATCGAGCCTTTCATGTCGCTGGCGCCGCGCCCGTAGAGCCGGCCACCGCGCTCGGTGGGCACAAAGGGCGGGCTGCTCCAGTTCTGCTCGGCGCCGCTGGGCACCACGTCGGTGTGGCCAGCAAAAACCAGCGTCGGCGCATCGGGCTGCACCGCCGCGCGCGTGGCCCACAAGTTGCTCACGCGGGCCTCGGCCGGGCCGGCAGGCAGCCACTCCAGCTCGAAGCCCAGGGCCTGCAGGCGCTGGGCCAGCAAGGCCTGGCAGCCGGCGTCGTCGGGCGTGACGGAGGGTTTGGCAATCAGTTCTTTGAGCAAGGCCAGGGCATTGGCTTGCAGTGGGCAGGCGGGCTCGGTCATGGCGCGGGCACAGGCAAATCGGGCAGAACAAGGCGCCCAGCATGCGCTGGACGGCGCGGCTTTGGGCATGGGGCGCAGCGGCAATGCGCAGCACCGAGTGGCACATGGTTGCAGCCCGGCACGCGCGGCGGCGATGGTAGCCGATTGCCCGCCTTGCGCGAACGAGCGCGGCGCTCGAAAGAAATCAAGCAGCCTTGTACAAAACGGCCCCGATGGGCTTGCGCCAAGAAGCGGGCAGGCGCTGGGCGTGGCCAATGCGCAGCAGGATTTGCGGCTGCGCCTGCACCCAGGGCTCGGCCGCCAGGCGCTGGCGCAGCACCGGCACTTCGCAGGGCGGGTTGAGGTAGGAATGGGCGATGCCAGCACGGCTCAGGCGCAGCAGCAAACGCTGCAGACTGCGGCCAGTGGCCACCCAGGCCGGGATGCCGTCCTCGGCGCTGCCGACCAGGATCAGGTGCGAGGCTGAGCGCAGGCGCTGGGCATCGCTGCGGTTTTGCCGCACGGGATCGAGCGCATGGCGCACGATGGGACGGGCGATCCACGCTGGCAGGCTGGGCGCGCCCAGCGCGGCATGGCTGATGCCATTGCGGGTGCGGCTCGCCTGAGCGGCGTTGAAGCGAATCCACTGCAGCAGCTCATGCTTGAAGGCGGCATCGCGCATCTGAATGGCATTGCCTTGCTGCACGTAGTCGCTCAGCCGCTCGAAGGGTGCCGAGCCCTGCGGCCAAGCCTGCAGTGCAATGCCCGGCTCGGCACAGCCTTGCTCCAGGATGCCGTGCAGCAGCTCTTCGCCAACCGGCGTGCCGTCATAACGGGAGCGGTTGGTCTGGCGGGCGTCGATGGCGGCGGCCAGCGGATCCGGGGGCAGCGATGGGTCGGGCGTCAGCGCAATGGTGATGACGCCTTGCGGACTGAGTGTCTGCGCCGTGCGCAGGCCCCGTGTGCTGGCGGCCAGGCAGAGGTTTTCTGCAGCGCAGCCAAGGCTGATGAACAGCTCGCGACGCTCGGGATCGACCACCGGCAGCGCCTGGCGCAAGTCCGGGTGGATGCGAATTTGCTGCGCGCCGGGCTCGAACAGCCAAGGCTGGCTGTTGTGGCCCGAGGGCGCCTTGCAGGCCTGTTCGATCAGAAATCGCTGCGCGTCATCTGTGCCGGCGTCCATGCTGTCGTCCTCCCTCTGCGGCCCTCACTGCACCCGGCCCTGGCGTGAGCGCATCGCCCATCGAGCAGGCGCGCTCGCGCCGCCTGGGCGTCTCAGGCTTCTTCGTCGCGTACGTCCAGTGCGAATTCGGTGAACGAAGGCTCGTCGCTTTCGGCTTCGGTCGATTGCACGCGCGCCTTGGCGGCGTTGGCGGCCATGGCGAAGTCGTTTTGCAGGCGCCACATGAGGTTGGTGGGCGAATCGGCATAGCTGAAGGCTTCCTTGCGGTCGATCAGCCCTTCGGAGACCATGAAGGCCAGCGATTCCTCGAAGGTTTGCGAGCCTTCGGACATGGACTGCTGCATGGCATCGCGGATGCCGGAGAAGTCGCTGGCCTCGATCAGCTCCGACACCAGTTTGGTGTTGAGCAACACCTCCACTGCGGGAATGCGCTGGCCATCGAGCCCGCGCAGCAGGCGCTGCGAGATCACCGCCTTGAGGGTGGCGGCCAGGTCGCCCAGCATGGTCGGGCGCACTTCAACGGGGTAGAAGCTCAGAATGCGGTTGAGCGCGTGGTAGCTGTTGTTGGCGTGCAGCGTGGAGATGCACAGGTGGCCCGATTGGGCGTAGGCCATGGCCGCAGACATGGTTTCTCGGTCGCGGATCTCACCGATCTGGATCACGTCCGGCGCCTGGCGCAGCGCGTTTTTCAAGCCAATCTGCAAAGACTCCGTATCGGTGCCGACCTCACGCTGGTTGACGACGCTGCGGCGGTTGCTGAATTCGTATTCGATCGGGTCTTCGATGGTCAGGATGTGGTTGGCCACCAGCTTGTTGCGCAAGTCCATCATGGCCGCGATGGTGGTGCTCTTGCCCGAACCCGTGGCCCCCACCAGCAAAATCAGGCCGCGCTTTTCCATGGCCAGGTCTTCCATGACAGGCGGCAGGCGCAGCGTGGCCAACTCAGGGATGTCGCGCGGGATGTAGCGAATCACCACCGCATAGCTGCCGCGCTGGCGCATGGCGCTGATACGAAAGCGCCCCACGCCTTCCAGCGGCACGGCCATGTTCAGCTCGCCGCAGTGCGTGAGCTCCTCAATGCGCTCCTTGGGGACGATCTCCGCCAGCAGTTTGAGCGTGGCCTCGGGCGCCAGCACCTGGTTGTTGACGGGAATGGTCTCGCCGCGGATCTTGATCATCACCGGCGAATGCGCAGAGAGGTAAATGTCGGAGGCCTTGTTCTCCGCCATCAATCGCAATAAGCGCTCCATCGCTGCCATGGTTCATCCCTCCGTGGAAATCGGCCAATCGCCTGAAAGTTTTTGCAACAAAATACCCAAATAGGCAAACGAATGTACCACCTTTGGCTTGTCGCAGCGTGGCACACGCACGACAGCGAGCAGATTGCTTGGCATCAACGGATGCTGCGCAACCGCCAGACGTGCGCGGGCGGCACATTGGCCATGACGGTGTCGATGCGCTGCGCCTCGATGCCCAGGCGCTCGAGCACTTTGCGGCGCACCGGGCAGTGCCAGCCGTAGGTAAACAAATACAAGGCTTTGCCCGGTTGCAGCGCCGCAAATACGCTGCGCACGATGCGCAATTGCTGCGCCGGGCCCATGTTCAGCAAGGGCAGGCCGCACACGGCCGCAGCCAGCGGCGGCAGGCTGGCGTGGCAATGTGGGCCAGGCCGCCCCAGGCGGCTGGCATCGTCAGTCACGACCAAGGCCTCAGGAAAAGCCTGCTGCAAAGCCTTGGCCAAAACGACATCGCGCTCCACCAGGATCAAATCCCGTTGTGCCACCCCTCGCGCCAGCAAGGCCCGGGTGAATACCCCTGTGCCCACGCCCAATTCCAGCACTGGGCCTGTGCCCGGCTCCACATGGCGCGTGATGGCCCGCGCCAGCGCCGGACTCGATGGCATCAGCGCACCCACGGCCTTAGGGTTTTTGCGCCACGCCAAAAAGAAGTCCCGGTATTCACGCACCTTGGCTTTTTGTGCGGTAAATGTCGTTTTAAGCCGCGTTTGCCTGCTGGCCACTCTCATGATGAACAATGGTTTTGATTAAAGCCTATTGCTGCTGTGTGCGGCGCGCCGGGCTTGTTTCCGGCGGCCCCGGCGCAGATGCCCTTGTGCCGATTCCCTTGTGCCTCTAGAGCGTGTTCAAAGACAACGCTGAATAAGTCTCCGCAGCGCGGCGCGCCCCGTGTGGGGATTGGGATGCGAGGTTTTGCAACGCAGCAGACCGCCCCAGGCAGAGATGCGCGGTGCGCGGGGGACTTGTTCAGCATTGCCCTAACTCACAGGCCTGTGCGGCAATGCCAAGGCAGCAACAATGCCACAAGCCCCTTTGGCCGGGCATGAGCAGGCGCGGGCGCGTTTGTCCGCACGAATCATCAGCAAACTGCGCATTATGCGCCCTCGACCTCAGCCACTGCATCGATATTCGGCAACCAGGCAGGCGGCCTGTAGCCAGCAAGCCGACGGTGTTTTGTCTCTTGCAGTCCAGCCCAGACAGCATTCCAGGGCCTCTACAGAGATAGCGCACAGGCGCTCACGCGCTCTGCGCCAACCAGGCTTGGGCCACCGCATCGGCCAGCCGATCCAAAGCCCCACGGTGCCGCTGCGCGAACGTGCGTGCGGCAAGCTGCATGGCCTGCCAGCGCGCCTGGTCCTGACACAGGGCCTGAGCCTGCTCCACAGCCTGCGGCATATCGGCCACTCGCAAAGCCGCTTGTGCGGTTACCGCGTCGTCTGCGGCCTGTGCGAAATTGAAGGTATGCGGCCCCAATACCACAGGGCAGCCACAGGCGGCCGCCTCAATCAGGTTCTGTCCACCCAGCGGCGCGAACGAGCCACCCAGCAATGCCACATGGGCCAGGCTGTAGTACAGGGCCATTTCCCCCATGGAGTCGCCCAGCCAAACGCTGGATTGAGCTCCGCCGGCACTCGCCCCCCCCGCCACGGGGCCTTCATCGCCCCAGGCGCTACGGCGGGAAACCACGTAACCAGCTTGCATCAGCAAGGATTGAACCTCGTCAAAACGCTGTGGATGGCGCGGCACCACCAGCCACTGCAGCACTGGCGCCGGGGCGCCGCTGCCACCAGCTGCTCCATCCGCCTGGGCGCGCAATGCTGCCAGCCATTGAGCCTCTTCACCCTCACGCGAACTGGCCAGCACCGCAATGCGTTTGCCCGTCTGGCGCTCGAACGTCTGGCGCCAGTCAAGGCCCTTGGCGCACTGCACCGCATCGGGTCGGGCATCGAATTTGATGTTGCCGGTGACCGCCGTCACATGGGCGCCCACTGCACGCAGACGTTGGGCGTCGGCCTCAGTCTGCGCCAATACTGCACTCAAACCCTGGTACGCCGGAGCCATCAGCCAACGCCCTTTTTGCACCGCCGCCTGGGACTTGGCGCTCAAACGCCCATTGATCAGCCACAGTGGCACAGCCATGGCCTGACACTGCGCCACCATCATCGGCCAGACCTCCGTTTCCATTAACAAGCCCATGACCGGCCGATGCCAACGCAGAAAGCGGCGCACGGCCCCTTTCGTATCCCACGGGTACCAACATTGCCTATCGCCGGGCAGCAACAGCTTGGCGCCTTCCGCCCGCCCCGTGGCCGTGCCATGGGTCAACAACAGTGGCAGATTAGGAATTCTCTCCCGCAAAGCTTGCACCAATTGGCCTGCAGCACGGGTTTCGCCCAAAGAGACGGCATGAATCCACAGCGGCCGAGGCCCTGCCAGCGCCAAAGATTGCTCCGCATAGTAACCAAAACGCTCAGGCACAAACTGGCCATACAAAGGCTCAGCCAGCGCACGCCGCGCCAACTTGCGGCGCAGCAGAGGCTGAGCCAGCCATAAGGCCGTGTTGTAGAAAGCAAGCATAGAAAATCAAAAACACCAGCAAAAGCCAAAAATGCCGAAGACAGATTTGTATATGCAGATTTTCCAGAGCAAAAAATTAGCCAAAGGCGGTGCCTTTCAGCACCGCCTTTGGCTTTTCAAGCGGCTCTCAGCATGAGAGCCAGTTCATTGGAAGCAACGATATCAGAGCTTACAGAAGTCAAGGGCAGCTTGTCGGCTTGGTACCATCCCCAGTGACTTTGACGCGCACTGGCTGGCGGTGTGTAATGCCTGCCGACGTGACCGAGATCACAAAATCATAAGACTTATCTTGGTACTCAAACGTATCCGGCGTGGATGGCACAGGAGGATTCCCTCCAGGATTACCTGGATTACCCGGCACCTCAACACACGCCAACAACGATGCCGGAACCACTCCCTCCGAAGTCAAAATGGCAGTTTGAGGATCAAAGTTCAAGAAGCCATGAATCGGCGGTGGCGAAGCAGGCAAGGATTCCCAAATATAGGTGCCATTACCACCTGCACCAGTGAGCACAAAGAGGTAAGAGTTACCGACGACTGCGGGTGCCAACTCGCACACAGCTCCAGGGGTTGCCGAAGTGCCGCACTCAGCAATATGCACTTGGTACTGAGACTCCTCAATCGTGATGGAGAACACATGAGTATCCCCCTGATTGCCCGCCCATGGCAGGCGGCTTGCCGTCGAATCCACCACTGCCACTTCGAACTTGTGGTTTTTGATGATTTCCGTGGGCGTTCCAGTAATCACTCCATTAGACTGCAGCGTCAAACCGTCCGGCAAGCGGCCATTAGCAAGACGCCAAGTATGGGGTGGAGTGCCACGCAGCTTGTTGCCTTTGTCGTCTACAGCAAAGTCCAACACAGCCAAGAACGGCTGTCCAAAATAACCCACCAGCTCTTGACCAGCGATCTCTACCGGCGTCACAAAATTCGGCGGTGGTTGATGCAGCGCATAGACCACCGTCAAATTGCTCACGGGCACGGCAATGCCATTGTCAACGTTATTGTCCAGCGCATCGGTCAGGAATTCGATCAGAATTGGACCTTCGTATTGGCCACCACTCACTGTAAAGGTGGCCCGGCCATTGATGGTCTTTGAAGACACCCAGGTATTACGACCCGTGCTTCCCGATCCAGCAGAGCCAAGACGAGCGCCAATCGCAGCATCGCTGTAGCCAGAAACAATACGGGCGTGCAAGTTATTGCCAACCGGGTCAGGCACTCGCTGGTTTTGCACGTCGAAAATGGC
>JAUMYI010000007.1:17672-29752 GCA_030528705.1 Comamonadaceae bacterium
CCGCCATAGCTGGATGCAGTTTTCAACGGCGCATTGTATTTTGCTCGGTCACGATCTTGGGGGTGATGAACACCAACAACTCACTCTTGCTGGTATTGCGTGTTGTTTTCTTAAACAAGTGCCCGGCAATGGGCAGATCACCCAGGAAAGGTACTTTCGTCTCACCAGAAGTTTCCTGAAGCTCAAAAATACCTCCAATCACCACAGTACCGCCATTTTCAACCAGAACTTGCGTCGTCACTTTCTTGGTGTCAATGGCAACCGTGCCACCTTCATAGTTCGGGCTGTCCTTATTGACCTGCAGGTCAAGAATAACGTTGCCTTCCGGTGTGATCTGCGGCGTCACACCCAAACGCATCACGGCTTTCTTGAACTCAATGGTGCTAGCTCCATTAGGCGCTGTGGTCGTGAAAGGAATCTCACGACCTTGCTCAATGAATGCCTCCACCTGGTCAGCCGTCACGACACGCGGGCTGGAAATCACCCGCCCCTCTCCTGTGGACTCCAGAGCAGAGAGCTCCAAGTTCAAGAAGCGATTTGCAGCAGCATTAAAGATGGAAAGAGCAAAGCTCGCTGCTGGACTGCCCTCACCAAAGCCCGACGCCGGCAGGTTGATGAATGCCCCATTACTGCTGGTACCCGCCGCAGCTCCGGAGCTGGTAAGCACATTGGCATAACTGCCACCAAAGACCACGCGATTACCTCGCCCAATATGGTAGCCGCCATCTCCGCCGCGCTCGGCACGCAAATCGTTGCCACCAAGACGCGCGCCCAGGTTGCGGCCAAAGCTGTCTGTCGCCTCTACGATGCGCGCCTCAATCAGGACTTGGCGCACTGGGATGTCCCAAGTGGAAATCAATCTGGCCACTTCCTCCAGGCGCGAAGAGGTGTCGGTCACGAACAATTGATTGGTGCGGCGCTCCGCAATGGCCGAACCGCGCTCTGTAAGAAAGCGGTTGTTATGCGTATCACCGCTGCCGGAAGCAGAACTGGTGCTGGTCAACTGCTCTGCAATGTATTCAGCACGCGCATAATTCAACTGAAACGCTTGGGTGCGCAATGGCTCCAGCTTTTGCAGTGCAGCCTGCGCCTCATAATCTTTTTGGCGTCGTGCATCCAGCTCATCCTTGGGCGCCACCCACAGCACATTGCCGTTGCGTTCGTAACCCAACTCCTTGGAGTCCAAAATGATTTGCAAGGCCTGGTCCCAAGGCACGTCCTGCAGGCGCAACGTCAAGGTTCCTTGTACAGAGTCAGAAGTCACGATATTGAAATTGGTGAAGTCCGCAATGACCTGCAGCAGCGAACGAATTTCAATATTCTGAAAATTCAGCGACAGCTTTTCCCCTTTGAAACCAACGCCGGCCGTCAGTTTATTGGGCTCAGGTTCGACACGGCGCAGCTCCAGCACATACTGGCCATCGGCCTGATAAGCACTGTGCGCCCAGTCACCTTCTGCTTCGACCTCGACACGCGTCGAACCACCTGTCTGCCGCGCCTGCACAAACGTCACCGGCGTACCGAAGTCCGTCACATCCAGACGATTGCTCAATTGGGAGGGCAGCGACACATTGGGGATTTGCAGAACGATTTTTTTGCCTTCCTGCCGCAGGTCAACTTCTACGCCTTGAGCAGGCAGATCAATCAACACACGTGCAGCGCCATCAACGCCCCGGCGAAAATCCAAACCTTGCAAGGCAGCTGCCCCAGAAGCCATTGCGGGAGCTGCACGATGTTGCGATCCCAGGCTGCTGCCCGAAGATTTCGCTGTCTGGGCCCTGATTGGCGAATTCAGGAAAACCTTTACCGTCTTGCCCACCCGTTGCACTTCGTAGTTGGCTGGCTCGCGCAGACTCAAGACCACCCGAGCCCGATCTGCACCATCAATCGCATTAATGGTGCGCAAGTTCCCCTGATTGATTGCAGCGCTCTGACGCCCAGAAATAACGCCAACCCCAGGAAAATCCAAGGAAATGCGCGCAGGCGATTGCACCAAAAATGCCACCGGATCAAAATCAATTTCTTCATTCAGCTCAATCTGAATGACCTCACGTCCATTTTGCTGCATGCCAGTGACAGAAACAATGTCTGCAGCATAGGCAGAAAAAGCAGAACTCAGAAACAAGCCACTCAGCAGCAATTTGGCGCCCAGGACGCCCTGCTTCAAATTCATCTTTTGCATTTTTTCTCCTTCACTCCTGCAGCTCAAGCACTGTCGACTGTTCAATCCATTCACCTGTTGCATCCTGCACGACTTCCTGCAGCTTCATCTGTGTTTCAGAAATGTTCTGTATCAGGCCATAATTCTGCCCAATGTAGTTACCTGCCACAACTTGATACAGATGATTTTCAACCAACACCAATGCCGTCGGCTTGCCTAATTTTTGCATGAAACCCACCATCTTGATGGAATCCAAAGGGTAAGCCTCCAGAGGCTCTTTGCGTCGATTGCGGTGCTGATCAATCAGGCGCGTGTCACCCCGCACCTGCCCTGTTTGGAACACCCTCGCCAACTTTTCAAAAGCAAATGGATCTTCGGCAGTTCCACGATCATATGCCACAGGCTGGAACACCAGCGGCTCCCGCAAAGGTTGGATATTGGGAACAGCCTGACTCTTTTCACGCGCCATCCAAGCTGATACTTCACTTTGCCTGGAATCCATAATGCAACCCAGCAAGGCGCCACTTACACCCAGAATAAACAGATACCTTGACCAATAAAATGAAGACACCATGGCTTACCTCTTCTTTTGTTTTTGCTTCTCACGCTGCACACTGGCCACCTCTTCCGGATCAAGATAGCGATAAGTCACTGCAATGGCCTTCATATCCAATCGCTCATCTGTCGGATTTTTCTTTTTGATCTCCATATTCCCCACAGTCACGATACGCGATAGGTGGGCGATATCCGAAAGAAACTCACCAATGGCATCATATGTACCCGTGACCATAATCTCTATGGGCTGCTCTGCGTAATAGTTCTTCAGCTGAGACGCTCCAGGCTTAAACGACTCAAACTGCAGACCTCGACCGACGCCAGCCTGGTTGATATCAGAAAGCAAAGCGGCCATCTCTGCTTTGTTGGGAAGCTGCTTTTCCAATAGATTAACATATTGAATGGCCTGCTCGCGTTGCTTTTTCAAGGCCTCCAAGTTGATGGCTTTCTTGTAATCCTTGCTGAACTCCGCCCTCAGCGTTTGCTCTTTGGCTCGGGCAGCTTCCAATTCCTCCTTGAAGTTTACAAGCCACAAAAACCACAGCAAAACGGCAACGCCTGCAGCAATGAATGCAAAAACGACCAAGCGTGGAGCGATGGGCCACAACCAGGGGTCTCGGCCACTGGTTTGCTGAAACTGGGACGTTAAACTAGCCATGATCCCCTCCTATCACTTCTTTCCATCTGACTCTTCATCAGCGCCTTTTTTGTTCAAACCAAAACTCAAAGAATATCCAAATGCCTGGCGCTCTCTTTTTGCCCCAAGGTTGATCTTCGCCGCCTTGGTTTCAACCAACTGCGGCCTGGAATCCCAAGGCATTTCGTCACCAATGTTCCTCAACAGATCAGCAACGGTCTGGTTGGACTGAGCAACTCCCGTCAAAGCCACTGTTTTCGCGGTTTTATTCAGGGATGTCACGTAAGAACCATTAGGAGTTTCCCGCACGACCTCATTAAGCAGCTCCACAGGCAAATTGCGCTCAGACTGGAGGTTTTCAACAGCTTCCTGTCGGGCTTTGAGTGCAGCAATTTCTGCTTCGATATTGGCAACCTCCTTGATTTGATCCTTGAGCCGGGCATTTTCCTGCTCGATCATGCGATTGGCATTTTCCTGATCAGTGATCAAGGTCTGGAAAAACAGATAAATCCCCCCGGCAATAGCTGCCCCAGCAATGGCCGAGAGCACGCAGCTGGCCATGAAGGTTTCCTTGCGAACCTTTTTCGCAGCCTCTCGGTGAGGCAATAGGTTAATCTGAATCATTGATCAAATCTCCTCAAAGCCAAACCACACGCTGTCAAGTAACTGGGCGCCTCACGCATGACCGTTTTCATTCGCACGCCGCCACCCATTTCCATGCCTTCAAACGGGCTGGCGACCTGGCACACTGTCTCAGTGGCCTGCGTCACAGCAGCAGCCAGCCCGTCGACAATGGCAGTTCCACCAGCCAACAAGATTTTGTGCACCGAGTTGTAAGGTGAGCTGGTATAGAAAAACTGCAGCGAACGGCTAATTTCCTGAGTAATGCTGTTAACGAATGGGCGCAGCACCGCCAAGCTGTAGTCTTCGGGCATATCGCCGCTGCGTTTTTTGTTTTCCGCCTCCTCAGCAGAAATTCCATAGTGCCGCGCAATGGCCTGAGTCAATTGCCCGCCACCAAAGGACTGCTCGCGCTCAAACAGAATTTCCTCACCCTGCATCACCAACAGGTTGCTGGTCGAGGCGCCAATTTCCAACAAGGCCACCAAAGGAGCCTCGGAAGACTTAGGCCAAGCCTTGGCCAGACGCGTGACGGCCAAGCGCGATGCGTAGGATTCAATGTCCAGCACCACGGCTTTCAGGCCTGCCGCTTCTGCCAAGCCTTGACGATCTTGCACGCGATCCTTGCGCGATGCGGCGATCAGCACCTCCACATCGTCACTCGAGTGCTTGGAAGGGCCAATGACACAAAAATCCAGGCTCACCTCATCCAGGGAGAAGGGGATGTAGTGACTGGCTTCGGACTCCACCTGGATTTCCAACTCCTCTTCCGAGAGCCCGGATGGCAGCACAATCTTTCGCGTAATCACCGCCGAAGATGGCAATGCCAGCGCAGCCTGGCGCGTCTTGGTGCCACTCTTCTTCACCAAACGGCGCAAAGCCTCCGCCACCTCATCGAAGTTCTCGATATTTCCCTCGCTGACCCAGCCTTTTTCCAGGCGCTCAAGCGCCGCGCGCTCCAAGGTGATCTTGCCATCGCGTGAGCCACTGAGCTCGACCAGCTTCACACTGGATGTGCTCACATCAATGCCAACCAGCGGCGTCGATTTGGCACCGAACAGAGATCTCGTTGAGACCACATTACCCCCTTCTTGCCCTGTTAAATAGAGCAACAAAATGTACGACTTGACACACATACTATCAGCATGGCTGGCCTATGCAAAGAACAAGTTACGCTTGTTTTTGCGCCTCTGTTGTCAAAAGCACACGTGATTGTCATTATTCTGTCGGACGGGGATTGTGCGTTATCCTCGCCGCCGCAATCGCGTCATCGACACGCGAAGACAACGACATTTGAGGAAGGTCGCCCGGATCCCAGGGCCTGTTCAAGGCCTCGGCGCACACTTTGCCCCTTGGATCTTGTGCAAACCTTTCTGTGAGCACGCCTGCCAGGCCCAAGCCCCTCAAACATGCCTTTGAAATCCTCCCGCAGCGGCAGCGGCCGTCAGCGCGCTTTAGCTAACCCCTCATCCTCCCAGATCGCCGCGCCTGCTGCATCCACGGCACAGGCCAAGCCTCGACGCTCTTCGCTGCTGTTGCGCGTGCTGGCCTGGCTGGCGGGCCTGACCATCACAGGCATCGTGGCGGGCATAGCCGTCGTCGTCGTCGTCGTGGCCACCATCTATCCCAAGCTGCCGGACATTTCGGATCTGGCCGACTACCGGCCCAAGCTGCCATTGCGGGTGTATTCGGCCGAAGGCGCGCTCATTGGCGAATTCGGCGAGGAGCGCCGCCGCCTCATGCCCATCGAGGAGATCCCGCAGGTCATGAAGCATGCCATTTTGGCCGCCGAAGACGCGCGCTTCTTTCAGCACAGCGGCGTGGACTACCGCGGCATCGCCCGTGCCGCGCTGGCCAACATCCGCGATCTGCGCAGCCAGGGCGCCTCGACCATCTCCATGCAGGTTGCGCGCAACATGTACCTCTCTTCGGAGCGCACCTTCACCCGCAAGCTCTACGAAGTGCTGCTGACGATGAAGATTGAGCACATGCTCTCCAAGAACGAAATCTTGGAGATCTACATGAACCAGATCTTCCTGGGCAACCGCGCCTATGGCTTTTCCGCCGCCTCGGAAACCTACTTCGGCAAACCGTTGGAGGAGGTGAGCATCGCCGAAGCGGCCATGCTCGCCGGCCTGCCCGTCGCCCCATCGCTGTACAACCCCATCCGCCGCCCCGAGCGCGCCCGCATCCGCCAGTTGCACATCATCAACCGCATGCTGGAAAACGGCTTCATCACCGCCGCGCAGGCCCAGCAGGCACGCGATGAAAAGCTGCACATCCGCCGCACGATGGACAGCTTCCCCATCCGCGCGGAATTCGTTGCGGAGATGGTGCGCCAAGCCATGGTCGAGCGCTATGGCGAGGAGGCCTACACACGCGGCCTGAACGTCTACACCACCATCGCGCTCTCCGACCAAGAGGCGGCCTACCAGGCGCTGCGCACCGGCATCATGAATTACGAGAAGCGCCAGTACTACCGCGGGCCGGAGAACTTCATCACCTTGCCTGCTGATGCCGCCGAGCGCGAGGACGTCATCGACAAGGCCCTGGTGGCCCACCCCGACAATGGCGAGCTACTCTCGGCCGTGGTATTGCAAGCCTCTCGCCAGAAAGTCACCGTGACCCGCGCCGACGGCAGCCAACTGGACATCACTGGCGATGGCCTGCGCCCGGTGCAATCGGGCCTGTCCGGCAAGGCCGCGGCCAACATCCAAATCCGCCCGGGCGCCATCGTGCGCATCATGCAAACCCCTAAGGGCGGTTGGGAGATGACGCAACTGCCCGAAGTCGAGGGCGCCTTCGTCGCCATGGACACCCAAACCGGCGCCATCAAGGCCTTGGTCGGCGGTTTCGACTTCAACAAGAACAAGTTCAACCACGTAACGCAGGCCTGGCGCCAGCCGGGCTCGGCCTTCAAGCCCTTTATCTACTCGGCCGCGCTGGAAGAGGGCTTCATGCCCGCCACCCTCATTGCCGACACCCCCATGTACTTCCCCCCCTCCAGGGCCGGGGGCAAGGCCTGGGAGCCGCGCAACTACGACCGCAGCTTCAGCGGCCCGATCAGCATGCGCGTCTCGCTGGCCAAATCGCGCAACATCCCCACCGTGCGCCTGATCCAAGCCGTCGGCGCGAAAAACGCCCAGCAATGGGCCACCCGCTTCGGCTTCGATGCCAGCCGCATCGTGCCCGTGCTGCCCATGGCACTGGGCGCGGCCGAAGTCACCCCACTGCAGATGGCCGCAGCCTACACCGTGTTTGCCAACGGCGGCCGCCGCGTCGACCCCTGGTTGATCGAGCGCGTGACCGACTACCGCGGCCGCATCCTCTCGCAAACCACGCCCCCGGCCATCGAGGACATGCCCCAGGCCATCGATCCGCGCAATGCCTTCATCACCAGCAGCCTGCTGCAAGAGGTGACCCGCTCGGGCACCGGCGCCCGGGCACGCAGTTTGCTCAAGCGCCCCGACATCTACGGCAAGACCGGCACCACCAACGATGCCCACGACGCCTGGTTCGCAGGCTTTCAGCCCTCCATCAGCGCCGTGGCCTGGATTGGCTACGACAACCCCAAGGATCTGGGCAGCCGCGAGACAGGCGGCGGACTGGCGCTGCCCATCTGGGCGCAGTTCATGCAGCATGCCCTCAAGGACGTGCCCGTGGCCGAGCTCAAGCCCCCCCAAGGCGTCACCCGCGCCAGCGGCGATTGGGCCTACAACGAGTTCTCGGCCGGCCGTGGCGTTGCCAGCCTGGGCATGGAAAGCGTCTACAGCGAAAGCGTCACCGGCGGCTACACCGCCCCGAGCAGCCAGGAGCGCGAGCAAATCATGGATTTGTTCCGCAATTGAACAAACCGCCCAAGGCCCCACCCGCGGCGGCTCCGCAGCCCGCTGCCATCTGGGCCAAGCGGGCTTTCTTTCGCTCTCCCCAAACACCCAGCCCTCACGGCCACTTCCAACAAGTGGCCTTTTCCTCTTCTGCCCCACCAAGCAACATGCCTTTTTTTCGCAAGCTGCTCTCCCTCCCACTGCTGCTGGCTGCCCTGAGCAGTTGGGCAGCAGGCCCTGCAGCCCATGAGGGCGCAGCCCCCACTGCCAGCATTGCCGGCACGGTCACCGAGCTGGTCGTGCCCTGGCCCCCCGGCGGGGGCACCGATTCCGTAGCGCGTGCCTTTGCCCAACTGGCCGCCCCCCTCACGCCCCAGGAGCTGGCCGTGGTCAACCGCCCCGGGGCCAGTGGCGCCATTGGCTTTCAATATGCATTGACGCCCTCGCAAAACAACAAGTTGGCCATGGCCTCGGCCGAAATCCTGCTCCTGCCGCTGCAAGGCATCGGCCAGGTGCAGCTCGGCCAGTTCGAGCCCATCGCCCAGCTGACTGACGACCCGCTGGCCATCACCGTGCGCGCCGATGCCCCATGGCAGTCGATCGAAGAATGGCTGGCCTCCGCGCAATCGGCGCCTGGGCTGACCATCTCCATTGCCGGCCTGGGCACCACGCACCACATGGCCGTCACCTCGCTGGCCCAGGCCACGGGCGCGCTGCTGACCAGCGTGCCCTACCAGGGCACGGCGCCCGCAGTCATGGGCGTGCTCAGCGGCGAAGTGCACGCCACCATTGCCGCCTATGCGGAACTGGCCCACTTCGTCGAAGCGGGCAAGCTGCGCACCCTGGCCGTGCTGGCCAAGGAGCGCATCCCCGCCATCGCCCAAGTGCCCACGCTGCGCGAGCGCGGCCACGACCTGCGGTGGAGCGTCTGGCGCGGCCTGGCCTTGCCCAAAGGCGCGGCGCCAGAAGTCATCCAGGCCTGGCAAGATCTGGCGCAGCGCGTTGCCACCTTGCCGGAGTTCGCCCGCACGCTCAAAGGCCTCTCGATCACGCCCGCCTATCTGGACCGCCAGGCTTTCAGCGCCCGGCTGCACGCCCAAGAGCAGGCCTATCGCGCACTGCTGCCCCGGCTCAAGCAAGCGCAATAGCGCGCCAAGTCAAGGCGGGCAAAGCCCTGGGCTATGATGGGCGCGCACTTGCCCGAGAGCCTGCCCGAGTTGCCACAGCCAGTGCCCCGACTGCCATCTTTCGCTTGATCCATCGCACCCCCATGCCCTTGCCACCAGCCCCCAAACGCCGCGGCGACAGCGTCCAGGCCACCAGCGCCACGCCGGCTGCCAGCCCCAATCGGAACAAACTGATCGCCACCAGCGCCAGCGGCGATTTGCTGGCCGCCCCCCAGGCAGCCGCTGCGCCTGCGGCCCTGGGCAAGGCAAGCCCGCCCGCGGCCCCTGGCACAGCCACGCCCCCAATGGCTGCAACAGCCCCCCGTCAACGCGCAACCAGCCAGAGGGCCAAGGTCAGCGCGTCGGCGCAGGCCAATGCCACGGCAGCGCCCAGCGGCAGCGGCTCAGCCAGTGCGAGCAATGCGGCCAATGCAATGGCGCTGCCGCAGCGCAGCAAGCGCAGCGCCTCCAAGGCGCGGCGCGGCGGCAAGCCCCAGGCCAATGGCCAGCACACGCGCCTGTTCGTGCTCGACACCAATGTGCTGTTGCACGACCCCACGGCGCTGTTTCGCTTCGAGGAGCACGACATCTACCTGCCGCTGGTGGTGCTCGAAGAGCTCGACACCCACAAGCGCGGCGCAACCGAAGTGGCGCGCAATGGCCGTCAGGTCAGCCGCAGCCTGGATGCGCTGGTGTCCATCGCCGGGCAGAACGATCTCAGCACTGGCCTGCCGCTGGACTCCACAGGCCAAAAGCAAGCGCGCGGCAAGCTCTTGTTCCAAACCACGCTGCTGGAGCAGGAACTGCCCCAGGCCCTGCCCAAGGGCAAGGCCGACAACCAGATCCTGGGAGTCGTGCATGCCTTGCAAAAGCAGCACCCTGGGCGCGAAGTGATCCTCGTGTCCAAAGACATCAACATGCGCGTCAAGGCCCGGGCGCTGGGCATGGCGGCCGAGGACTACCAAAACGACCGCACACTCGATGACGACGAGCTGCTCTACAGCGGCGCACTGGCCCTGCCCGAGAACTTCTGGGCGCGCCAGGGCAAGAAGCTCGAAAGCTGGCAGTCGCAGGGTGAGACTTTCTACCGCGTGCATGGCCCTGCCGTGCAAAGCATGCTGCTCAACCAATTCGTCTACTACGAAAAGCCGGGCGAGGCAGGGCTGTACGCCATCGTCGAATCGCTGCAGGGTGACAGCGCCGTGCTGCGCACGCTGCGCGACTACACCAGCATCAAGCACAACGTCTGGGGCGTGACGGCGCGCAACCGCGAGCAAAACTTCGCGCTCAACCTGCTGATGAACCCGGAGATCGACTTCGTCACCATCACCGGCACGGCCGGCACGGGTAAGACGCTGCTGGCCCTGGCCGCCGGCCTGACGCAGGTGCTCGACGAGCGCCGCTACAGCGAAATCATCATGACCCGCGCCACCGTCAACGTAGGCGAGGACATCGGTTTTCTGCCCGGCACCGAGGAAGAAAAAATGGGCCCGTGGATGGGCGCGCTGGACGACAATCTGGAGTTCCTCAGCAAGGGCACGGGCAACCAAAGCGGCGGCGACTGGGGCCGCGCCGTCAGCACCGACCTGATCCGCAGCCGCATCAAGATCAAGAGCATGAACTTCATGCGTGGGCGCACTTTTCTGAACAAATGGGTCATCATCGACGAGGCGCAAAACCTCACGCCCAAGCAGATGAAGACCCTGATCACCCGCGCCGGCCCGGGCAGCAAGATCATCTGCATGGGCAACCTGGCGCAAATCGACACCCCGTACCTGACCGAAGGCTCCTCGGGCCTGACCTACGCAGTCGATCGCTTCAAGGGCTGGCCCTACAGCGGCCACATCACGCTGGCGCGCGGCGAACGCTCGCGCCTGGCCGACTTTGCCAGCGAGGTGCTGTAGAACCTGTTTAAAGGCGCTGCGCAAGCACTGCTCCCGCCATCGCCTGTTTGGCTGGGCCTTGACGCCACATGGCGTGATGGATTCCGAGCAGTGGCGCACACCGCCTTGAAATCATCGCGCCCCACCCCACCTGCCACGGCGCTGGGCATGCTTGCTGCCTGCCCGGCGGCTGCGTTTTCTTCACTCACCCCCTTGTTCAGCAGGCGCTGCTGCCCTGCCCCATCACCACCCAGCATGAAGCCGTGCGCACTGCACTGCATCTATCTGCGCACGCCAGCTGGCGCGCCGTGTCTGGGGCCATGGGGCCGCACGCCGCAGCGCCCTGCCCACTCCCATTGCCATGACCCAATCCAGCCCCGCCTCTGCCAACCACTGCGCCGCCACGCCAAGCAACCCCCTGCTGGCCATCACCGACTTGCCAGCTTTCGATCAAATCCAGCCCGCTCAGGTACTGCCCGCCATCGAAGCTTTGATTGCCCAAGCCGACGAAGCCCTGGAGCGCGTCACCCAGCCCGACTTCCCGGCCGACTGGCAAGCCTTGGCGCGCGTGCTGGACGTAGCCACCGAGCGCCTGTCCAAGGCCTGGGGCGTGATCGGCCACCTCAGCGGCGTGGCCGATGATGTCCAGTTGCGCGCGGCCTACAACCAAGCCTTGCCCATCGTCACCGATTTTTGGACCCGCCTGGGCGCACACGAAGGCCTGTACGCCAAGTACAAGCAGATCGACCCCGCCGGCCTGAACGCCGCACAGCGCCGCGCGCTGGAGCTGTCGCTGCGCGGCTTCGTGCTCTCTGGCGCCGAGCTGCAGGGCCAGGCGCGCGTGCGCTTTGCGCAAATCCAGGAGCGCCTGGCCGCACTGCAGCAGAAATTCAGCGAGAACGTGCTCGACGCCACCGACGCCTACCATTACTACGCCAGCGAGGAAGAAGTGCGCGGCCTGCCCGAGGATGTGCTGCAAGCCACGGCCGAGGCCGCCCGCGCCGATGGCCAGCAGGGGCGCTACAAGCTCTCGCTGAAGATGCCCGTCTACCTGCCCGTGCTGCAGTACGCCGAGGACCGCGCGCTGCGCGAGCGGCTGTTTCACGCCAACGCCATCCGCGCCTCCGACCTGGCCCCTGCCGAGCAGCGCCACCTGGACAACAGCGCCGTGATGGACGAAATCCTGCAGCTGCGCGACGAAGAGGCGCGCCTGCTGGGCTTTGCCAACTA
>JAUMYI010000245.1 GCA_030528705.1 Comamonadaceae bacterium
CCCCCGCCGCAGCCTGGGGTGCGCGGCGCGAGGCTTGGGTGGCTGCACGCCAACAGCACACCCAGCGTCAGCGCCGCTTGCCGCCCAGCAGCTGCGCGCCGAGCTTGAGCACGTCGCCCATGTCCAGCTTGCCGTCGCCGTTCTGATCCAGCACCGCCCCCAGCAGGCCGCCTGCTGCACCGCCGCGCTGGCGCACCTGGCTGCGCTCGCGGCCCAGCAGCGAGCCCAGGGCGTCGGCAGACGATGCCCGGCCGCTGGCGATTTGGCGCCCCAGATAGCCCATGACCAAGGGCGCCAGCATCAGCAGCAGCTTGTGCACCATGGCGCTGTCCAGGCCCGTGGCCTGGCTCAGGCCGCTTTCCGCCTGGGCCTTCTTGCCGCCCAGGATGTGGCCCAAAATGCCCTCGGCATTGAAGCGGCCAGAAGGCGCGGGGGCTGCCGCCGCGCCGCCCGCGCCACCGAGCAAACCGCCCAAAGCGCCGGCCATGCCTGCGCCGCCAGCGCCGCCAAGCACGGCCCCCAGCAAGCCGCTCAGATCTGGCATGCCTGCTGCAGCCTGCGGCGCGGTCGCATGGTCGCGCTCCAGGGCGCCAAACAACGCTTGCGCGCCTTCAGGTTGGGCCGCGTTTTGGCCCAGAGCGCCCAGCAGGAATGGCACGGCAGTCTCCACGGCGCTTTGCGCCTGCTGCTCGCTCACGCCCAGCTGCTGCGCCAGTTGTGCCAGCGGCGTGCCGCGCAATTGGGCGAGCAACTCATCGGTGATGGAAGTGGTCGGGTTCATGGCAAAACTCCTAGAGCGTGTTCACAGCCTGCTTTTCAACGGGCGGCGCGTTCCTGACGCCAGCGAAGCAGCTCCGCCAGCAGCACGCCCACGACGCCCAGCGTAATGGCCATGTCGGCCACATTGAAGGCGGGGAAGTGCGCCCCCCGCCAATGAAAGTCCAGAAAGTCCACCACATAGCCGTGGGCAATGCGGTCGATCACGTTACCAATGGCCCCGCCCAGAATCAAGGCCAGCGCCGCCGAGACCAAACGCTGCTGGCCTTGCACACGCAGCTGCCAGAGGATGAACAGCGCCGCCAGCGCGGCGATGGCCACGAAAAACCAACGCTGCCAGCCGCCCTGGCCGGCCAGGAACGAGAACGCCGCTCCGGTGTTGTGGGCCCGCACGATGTTGAAAAAGCCCGTCACCGGCGTGAACTCGCCCCAGCGGTAATGCTGCAGGATCCACTGCTTGCTCAGTTGGTCGAGCACCGCCACCAGCAATGCCAGCGCAAGCCAGCGCCAAAACGGACGCGCCCCGCTGACTGGCTGCCCCGAGGAAGAAGAAACACGCATAGATTTTGTCCAATCGTTGGGGCCGTCGCGGGCGGCCGCGTCACCACAACCACAGCAAGGCCAGCCCCAGCAAGATGCTGCTCAGGCCCAGCCCGCGCACGCTGGCCTGGCTTTGCTGCGCAATTTGCTGCATCCAGCGTTGCCAGGCGCGTGGCGCCAAAAAAGGCAGCAGGCCTTCAATGATGAACACCAGCCCCAAGGCCAGCAGCAAGGTTTCGGCGTGCATAGGGTCATCGGGGTGGGGGTGAAGCGGCCGCGCAAGGCGCTGCATTGCCAAGCGGCGGCCAAAGGGTGGTTTCAGCAGGCGCCGGCCACGGCGCCGGCGCGCCCCAGTCCTTCAAGGCCTGCGGCCCTCAGCGCCTGGGCTGCGCATGGCCTTGAAGAATTCCGACTCGTTGGGGTCGAGCACCATCACATCGCCGGGCTTGCCCAAGCTGCTGCGATAGGCCTGCAGGCTGCGGTAGAACTGGGCGAAGTCCGGGTCCTGGCTGTAGGCCCGGGCAAAGGTTTCGGTGGCGGCGCTGTCGCCTTGCGCGCGGATTTCCTGGGCCTCGCGGTAGGCCGTGGCCAAGGTCTCGGTGCGCTGGCGATCGGCATTGGCGCGAATGCGCTCGCCTTCGGCCTGGCCTTCGGAGCGCAGGCGGTTGGCCTCGCGGGTGCGCTCGGCCTCCATGCGCTTGAAGACGGATTCGGTGATGTCCTTGGAGTAGTCAACGCGGGTGATGCGCACGTCAACGATCTCGATGCCCCAGGAGAGCTTGACGCGCGCCTGGCCATGTTCGTCGAGTTCCACCTTGGCCTGGGCGCCGTCTTGCGCCGCAGGCTGCTCGGCGCCGGCGCTGCCGTTGGCCTCGCTGGCCGCGCTGGCCGCGCCCGTTGCCGGCTTGCGGCCCTCAATGGGGCTGCCGCCCACGCTTTCGGAAACCTGGCGCAGCACATCCTGCATCAGGCCGCGCCGATCCTCAGACAGTAGCTGGCGCACGGTGCGGCGGTTGACCTCTTCCTGAAAGGCGCTGCGCACCACGCGGCCGAGCTGCGCAGCGCCGGCCTCTTCAGTGCGGCCCACGCTGCGGATGTAGGCTTCGGGGTCGGTGATGCGCCAGCGCACATACCAGTCGATCACCACCCACTGCTTTTCCTCGGTCAGCGTCGGCTCCAGCGAGGGGCTCTCCAGCGTCAGCAGGCGCTTGTCCAGGTAGTCCACCGTCTGAAACGGCGCTGGCAGCCACTTGAGGTGCAGGCCCGGCTGCTTGACGACGCGGCTGATCTCACTGAGGTGGTACACCACCCCGTAGCGGCGCTCGTCGACGACGAACAGCACCGAGCTGGCCGCTGCCAGCAACAGCAGCAGCGACACCACCCAAAACCCAATTCGATTCATGATTGATTCCTCTTGCTAAGGGCTGCGTTCAGCGCGACTCCCGGGTGGGGCGGCGTGTGCCTTGCGACGCTGCCGGGGCGTAGCCTGCACTGGGCGCGGCCGGCGCGCTGGCGGCCTCGGCGCTGGCCGCGCCTTCTGCGCTGGCCGCATGGCTGCGCACTGCGGCAGCGGCGCTTTGCTCCATCAGCTTGTCCAGCGGCAGGTAGACCAGGTTGTTGCCGCCATCGCCGCCATCGAGCAGCACCTTGCTGCTCTTCTTGTAGATTTCCTCCATGGTTTCGAGGTACATGCGCTCGCGCGTGACGGCCGGCGCCTGGCGATAAGCGCCCAGCACGGCGGAGAAGCGCGCGGCATCGCCCTCGGATTCGGCCATCACGCGCAGGCGGTAGCCCTGGGCTTCCTCCTTGATGCGCGCGGCCTC
>JAUMYI010000246.1 GCA_030528705.1 Comamonadaceae bacterium
CCAGGGAGCTGAAAAACTGGGCGGACATGATGGTGGAAAAGCCAGGTTTCATGACGGGCAGGCGCAGCGGCCACAGGTGGGGCAGAGGATGCCCGTAGGCGCATCCAGCGCCACGGGCAGCAAAGCGGCCGGTTATATCACTACTGCCATGGGGCAGAGCCCATGGCCAGGCTTTGCGGCCGCGGCAACAAAAAAACAGCGCCCCGCAGGGCGCTGTGTGTGCTGCGGCTTGTAGCCGCACAGAGTGGCTCATGCAATTCATGCCCCCGTGCTCCATCGCCAAACCATGCGTTTGCGGCATTGACTTGCCTGCGCTGATCCGGTTGAGGCGCAGTACGAGGGCGTGAAATGAGGACAACGCTGCATCAGTCCCCGCACTGCGGCGCGCCCTGTGTGGGGGATGCAAGGCGCAAGCCGCAGCAATAGCTCGCGCTATTGCGAGGATTGGCTTGCGCCGCAGACCGCCCCAGGCAGGGATGCGCAGTGCGCGGGGGGCTTGTTCAGCATTGCCTTAGCTGCGCTTGCGCTGGCGGCGCAGGCCGGCTGCCCCCAGCAAGGCAGCCAGGGCGCCCAGGCTCCAGACGTTCAGGGCAGGCACTGGCGCAGCGTTGCCCGGTGGTGTGGGCGCCGTCACGTGGATGCTGTACGGCGCGGTTAGCGGCAGGTTCTGGCCGCCCGGGCCGGTGATGGTCACGGGGTGCTGGCCCACAGGGAAACCATTGGGGAAGCTGGCCGAGAACTGGCCGCCATTGACCGTGGCCTGCACGGTGGTGCCGTTGACAGTGACGTTGATGACCGTGCCATCGGGTACCTGGGCGGTGGTGCCGGTGACGGTCGTGGCCTCATGGGCGATGGCGTTGGCCGGGCCGCTGATGGTGGCCGTGGCAGGCAGTGCCTTGACGTCAATGCTGTGCGGTGCGGTCAGCGTGGCGCCAGCGATGCTCACCGCGTGGGTGCCTGCGGGGAAGCCATTGGGGAAGTGGGCGCTGAATTTGCCGCCGCTAACGGTGGCGGGCACGGTGACGCCGTTGACGGTGACCTGGATGACGGTGCCGTCAGCGGCGTTGCTGGTGCCGGTGATGGTGGTGGCAACGCCAGGCTGGGCGGTGGCCGGGCCGCTGATGGTGGCGGTTGTGGCCTGCGCGGGGGCTTCCACCTTGATGTTGTGCGGTGCGGTTTGCGTCAATGCCCAGCTGTTGGGGCCGGTGACGGTGACGGCATGGGTGCCTGCGGGGAAGCCACTGGGGAAGCTGACGCTGAAGTTGCCGCCGGTGACGGTGGCTTGCAAGGCGGCGCCGTTGACGGTCACGGTGACTTGGGCGCCATCGGCCAGGCCGGTGGCGGTGCCGGTGATGGTGGTCGCAGTGCCGGGCTGGGCTGTTGCCGGGCCACTGATGGTGGCGGTGGGGGCGGCGATGGTGACTTTGCTCTCAATGGGGCCGTTGTTTTGCAGTTGGGGCGCCAACTCGCCGGTTTGGGCGGAGCCGCCTGCGATTTGGGCGCGGAAAACCACATTTTGGCCGGGTGCGCTGATTTTGAAAGGCAGGGCAAAGTCTTGGCTGGCCTGCGCGTTGACCGGGGAGAGCGTGCAGTCTACTTGCAATGCGCCTGGCTTGGTGCAGCCTGCGGGCAGATGCGCTGGCTCCACTTCCACGCCTGGGGGCAGGATGACTGTGATGCTGCCACCGGCGCTGGCGCTCAGGCCGTGGTTGTCCACTTTGACGGTGAGCGTGCCGTTGCCGCCCACTTGCAGGGGCGAAGACAGAGTCATGGAGGGCGCCAGATCGGCAGTTGCCACAGTTTTCACCTGACAGGCGCCCGCAGAGTCTTTCGCCGCAGCCATGATGCCGCTGGCCAGTTGGCCTGCTTGCGCCGGGGCGGAGGCCAGAGCGAATTGGCTGGTGTCGCTAAAGGCGATCACGCACGCGCTGCCATTGGTGGCTGCGCGGGGGATGACGACGCCATAGGCCTGCACTTTGTCCGCCGCTGCTGGCATGGATGCGGGCGGGGTGTCGGCAGCGGCAGGGGCCAAATAGACGGCGTAGGGGGCGGGGACGTTGACGTATTTGCCATAGACCTCGACAGCCAAGGGATCCAGGGCAGCGAAGTTGTCTTTGTAGGGCGAGTTGGTGTTGAGATAGACGGAGCCGCCCTGGGGAGCCACGCTGCCGACTCTGGTGATCTCGTCCGGGCCGCTCAGGCCCAGGCTGGCGTTGAGAAAGCCTGCCACGCTCCCCGTATCTGAGGCGCGGCAGCAACCGTCGTTGAGGAATACAAAGGTCAGATCGCTGCGGGTTTGGGCCCAATCCATGACTTTGGCAAAGCGCGTGGCATCGACGCCGTGCTGTGTTCCTGCCTGCACCTGATTGGGCTGCACCGATGCGACGACCACAATGTCCACATCGGCAGGCACGTCGGCAGGCAAGGCCTCGGTTGCGCTGGCATGCAGCAGGCCGCGGCCGTCAATGGTTTCCGTGGCGCCGCCGGAGGCCGTTTCAAACGTGCTGTAAATGGCGTTGACGATGCTGACGCCTGTGTCGTAGCTGGACAGTCCTTGCTTGTCGGAGGACAGCACCCAGGTCTTGGCCTGGGCAGCGCCGGTGGCGCACAGCAGGGCAGCGAGTGCAGTGGCCTGCAGTTGAAAGCGTCGTGAAGTCATGGTGCAAAAATCCGCAAAGTCAAACAATGTACGCAGTGTCAGGGATGGGCTGAGCTGCGGCGCGCGCATTGTAGGCGTGCCCGGCTAATTGCGAAACATTGTCAAAAACCTTTCTGCGGCTTGCGGTGGTTCAGCCCTTTGCTGGCCTGCGCCGAGACTCCGGACAAGTCCCCAAGGGTGCCACAATACGCGCGCCGCCTTGGCCCGTTCGTTTGCTGTTTGCCCATGCCGCGCCCCATCCAAGCCACCGTCCATCTCTCTGCCTTGCGGCACAACCTGGCTGTGGTGCGCGCGCGCGCGGGCGATGCCAAGCTGTGGGCGGTGGTCAAGGCCAATGCCTACGGGCATGGCATCGAGCGGGTCTATGAGGCGCTGCGCGGCGCCGATGGCTTTGCGCTGCTCGATTTGCAGGAGGCGCAGCGCGTGCGGGAGCTGGGCTGGCGCGGGCCCATCCTGC
>JAUMYI010000247.1 GCA_030528705.1 Comamonadaceae bacterium
CACCGAGATCATGGGCGCGAGCTTTCGCAACACCGGCCAGATCCTGGCGCTGGCCGGCTGCGACCTGCTGACCATCAGCCCCGAGCTGCTGGCGCAGCTGGCTGCCACGCCGACCGGGTCGGATGGCCTGGCGCCGCAGCTCGATGCGCAGCGCGCCAAGCAGCAGCCGCAGCAATTCGTGCGCTACGACGAGGCGCAGTTTCGCTACGCACTCAATGAGGACGCGATGGCGACCGAGAAACTGGCCGAGGGCATCCGCGCATTCGCCGCCGATGCCCTGCGGCTGGAGCGCATCATGCAGGGCGCATGAGCGCGTCGCCAAGGGGCGCTGCCCCGTATTTCTCCGGCCATACCGCACAAAACAGCCCGCACGGGCGCTGATTGCATGCCTTATCCGCCACCTGCACCGAATACGCCGCGCTGCGACGCCGTGCCCGCATGGCAGGCGCTGCAGCAACACTTTGCGCAACAGGGGCGGCATTTCAACGTGAGCCAGGCCCTGCGGCAGGAGCCGGGGCGCTTTGCGCGCATGGCGCTGCAGGCGCCGGGCGTGCAGGCCGATCTCTCGCGCAACCTGCTCGATGCCCAGGCCCAGGCGCTACTGGTGGCGCTGGCGCAGCAGTGCCGGCTGCAAGAGTCGATCGAGGCGCTGTTTGGCGGCGCGGCCCTGAACACCACCGAACAGCGCGCGGCCTGGCATGTGCTGCTGCGCTGCCCGGCCGAGCACCCAGTCATGGCCCAGGCCTTGGCGCAGATGCGCGCCGCCCAGCAGGCGTTTTTGGATTTTGCCGAGCAGGTGCGCGCCGACGAGCGCATCACCGACATCGTCAACATCGGCATTGGCGGCTCGGATCTGGGGCCGGCCGTGGCGGTGCAGGCCTTGCAGGCTTACCAAATGCCGGGCAAGCGCATCCATTTCGTCTCGAACATGGACGGCGACGACCTGGGCTGGACGCTGCGCGGCCTGAACCCGGCGCGCACGCTGTTTTTGCTGGCCTCCAAATCGTTTGGCACGGCAGAGACCATCGTCAACGCCCACGTGGCGCGCGACTGGCTGCTGGCCGGCCACGGCAGCGCCCCGGCAGGGCAGGGCGGCGCGGCTTCGGCAGAGGCGCTGTCCGAGGCGCAGCGGCAGTTGGTGGCGCGGCATTTCGTGGCCATGACCAGCAATGCCCAGGCCGCCGCCGCCTTTGGCGTGCAGACCGTGTTCCCGTTTGCCGACTGGGTCGGCGGGCGCTTCTCGCTGTGGTCCAGCATTGGCCTGTCGGTGGCCATCGCCATCGGCGCGGCGCATTTCCACGCCCTGCTGGCCGGTGCGCACGCCATGGATCAGCACTTTCGCCACACGCCTTTTGCCGCCAACCTGCCCGTGCAGCTGGCCCTGCTGGACATCTGGTACGGCAACTTCCACGGCTTTGCCAGCCGCTGCATCGCCCCTTACAGCCACGGCCTGCGCCGCCTGCCGGCGTATTTGCAGCAACTGGAGATGGAGAGCAATGGCAAGGGCTGCGACTGGGCCGGCCGGCCGCTGCCGCTGGGCACGGCGCCCGTGGTCTGGGGCGAGGCGGGCACCAATTGCCAGCACGCCTTCTTCCAACTCATCCACCAGGGCCGCCAGATCGTGCCGGTGGAATTCATCGTGCTGCGCGAAAAAGGCCTGGGCAGCCTGGCCCAGCACCGCGCGTTGCAGGCCAATGCCCTGGCTCAGGCCCAGGCGCTGACCGTGGGCAAGCACGACGGCCCGGCGCACTGCCACTGCCCCGGCAACCGGCCCAGCACCATGCTGGTGTTGCAGCGGCTCGAGCCCTTCTCCATCGGCGCGCTGATCGCGCTGTACGAGCACCGCACCTTTGCCGCCGGCCGCCTGTGGGGCATCAACAGCTTCGACCAATGGGGCGTGGAGTTGGGCAAGGGCCTGGCCAAGCAGGTCCTGGCCTGCCAGGAGCCTGGCGGCAGCGAGGCCGCCGATGCCGGCGGCGTGCTGGCCTGGCTGCGATGAGCCCGATGATCAGCAGATCTCGCGCCGCGTTTGCCGTATGCTTGCCGGCCCGTGCGCTTGCCCACTCTGAAATTGCCTGCCGTGACCATGAGCTTGCCTGACCCCGCCCGCGCCGCCGCGCCCCAGCCCTTCGATGCCCAGCGCGCCCTGCGCATGGGGCGCCAGGCGGTGCAGATTGAGATCGAGCAGTTGCAGGCCTTGCATGCCCGCTTGGGCCAGGCCTTTGCGCAGGCCGTGCAGACCATCTTGCAAAGCCCGGCGCGGGTGGTCGTCACCGGCATGGGCAAAAGCGGCCACGTAGGCCGCAAGATTGCCGCCACGCTGGCCTCCACCGGCACGCCGGCGTTCTTTCTGCACCCGGCCGAGGCCAGCCACGGCGATCTGGGCATGGTGACTGCGGCCGACGTGGTGCTGGCCTTGTCCAACAGCGGCGAGAGCGAGGAGCTGGTCAACATCCTGCCCGTCATCGGCCGCCTGGGCGCGCGCATCATCGCCATGACGGGCCGCCCGCAGTCGGCCCTGGGCCGGCACGCTGACGTGGTGCTCGACACCCAGGTGGCGCAGGAGGCCGATCCGCTCAACCTCGCGCCCACGGCCAGCACCACGGTGCAACTGGCCCTGGGCGATGCGCTGGCCGTGGCCGTGCTCGACGCGCGCGGCTTTCGCGCCGAGGACTTCGCCCGCTCGCACCCAGGTGGCGCGCTGGGGCGGCGCCTGCTCACGCGCGTGTGCGACGTGATGCGCAGCGGCGCGGCCGTGCCGCGCGTTGGCGCGCAGGCTGGCTTTGCCGAGCTGGTGCACGAAATCTCCGCCAAGGGCCTGGGCATGACTGCCGTCGTCGCCGAGGGCAGCGGCGGCCAGGCCACGCTGGGCCAGGCGCTGGGCATCTACACCGACGGCGACTTGCGCCGCCACATCGAGGCCGGGCTGGACTTGCGCGCCAGCACCGCCGCTGAGCTGATGCACGCGCAGCCGCGCAGCATCGGCCCCCAGGCACTGGCCACCCAGGCGGCGCAAATGATGGAGGAACACCGCATCACCAGCTTGCTGGTGGTGGATGAGGCCGGCATGCTCATCGGCGTCCTGCACGTGGGCGACCTGATGCGCGCCAAGG
>JAUMYI010000248.1:0-379 GCA_030528705.1 Comamonadaceae bacterium
CGGCGGGCGAAATCCAGGCCTGGCGCGCGCGGGGGTTGGATTTGACCGTCTTCGGCCACGACGTCGGCCTGCGCCACCCCGGCCAACTCACCGCCGCGCTGGACACCGTGGCCGAGCATCACCCTGGAGAAGTGGTCTGGGTTGATGTCCGGTGAGTGAGCACGCCCATCACGGCGCAAGCCAGAAAAGTTCGGCTTGCGCTGGCGGACGAAGCCTTGCCTCTCAACACGGCGCACCGCCCAAGGCCGTGCAGGCAAGGGGCGTGCCGTGGCGTCAGAGCCTGTTCAAAGTCTCGGCGCGAGCGGGCAAAACGTGGTTTGGGATGGGCTGCAAGGCGCAAAACGCAGCCCTCGCCAAAGCTATGGCAAGGCGGTGCAGT
>JAUMYI010000248.1:389-3007 GCA_030528705.1 Comamonadaceae bacterium
CATAGCTGGGGCTATGGCGAGGCTTTGCGGGCGCAGCAGACCGCCCAAGTCTCCACTTTCTTGCCAGCCGTGCAGAGACTTTGAACAGGCTCTCAGAGTAATCCCCAGGGGATGTGCGCACTGCCGGCGCTGATAATGGGCGCTTCCGGCTGGACGCCGCTTTTTTTGATTTTTGAGGGAGTGATTGATGAATACAGCGCCTGTTGCACCATTGGGCGAGACCCAGGCAAGCCAACCATCCACCCGACAGGCTTCCTGGCACGCCAGCCACCGGCGCTTGCATGCCTTGGCGGCGCTGTTCGCCTCTGCGGCGATGACGGCTTGTGGCGGTGGGGGAGGCGATGCGCCAGAGCCAGCGCCCACGCCCACGCCCTCTCCGGCTCCTGCGCCGAGCCCCGCGCCAGTGCCAACTCCAGGGCCAACGCCAACCCCTGCGCCTGCCCCGACACCGGCGCCCACTCCGGCGCCAGCGCCAACGCCACCTGCACCGGCTCCAGCACCAACGCCGGCTCCGGCACCAATGCCTGAGGCCGGCCCATGGCGTGCCAGCCAGATGTACGCTCCGGGTGACGCCCTGGGCCAAAGCCCGCGGGCGCGCCCCGTGCGGCCTGGCGGGATCGGCGTGGCGGTGGACAACGACAACAACGCTCTGATGCTGGCAGTCAAGCCGCTGCCGCTGCGCGGCCAGACGCCCGTTGCAGGCGAGGCGCAATCGTCCATCCACGTCGTGCGCGGCAAGGTGGATGCAACAGGCCAGGTCAGCTGGGGGCCATCGCAAATACTGGGCAGCAGCACCTTGCCCACGCACGAAGCGCACATTCACGAACACGCCGCCTACACCCGCGTGGCCATGTCGCCAGCCAATGGCCATGCCGCCGTGGCGTGGGCCAGCAGCGATGTGTGCAGCGCCACGGCCTATGACAAGGCGCCCAACCGGTGCTACTACCTGTACCTGTCGCAATACGACCCCGCCACCAGCACCTGGAGCGCGCCGCAGGTGGTGACCGATCTGCCGCTCAAGGCCGATATCCGGGCCGCCTACTTGACCGACCCCGTGCAGCTGCGCGTGGACAACGCCGGCAACGTGGCCATCATGCACACCTACTGGATGCAGCGCCGCGGCACTCCGCCCCTGATTGACCCCACCGTGGCGCATACCGCCGTGAGCTGGCGCCTGGCGAGCGCACCCGTCTGGCGGCGCCACATCTTTGCCGAGCACAGCAGAGAGACCTTCAACGTGCGCGCCAGCTTTGACCTGGACAACAACGGCAACATGGTCTGGGCCGGCACCGTGCCGCGCGACAGCAAGCACAGTCAGGTCGTAGTGGCGCGCGGCACGCTCAGCGCAGGCTTTGGAGCGGCGCAGCGCATCGACACGGCGAGCCCCTCCGCCAGCGCCTTGCTGGGCCGCGTGCGCGTGCACCGCGGTCTGGCGGCGGTGGACTGGGCGCAGTCCGTCTCGGCCGGCCCTGTGTATCGCTTCGACCGCCACCTGGCCGTCTCCCCCGCCGCTGGCCAGCCCTGGCAGGCCAGCCAGGTCCGGCAGCAAATCCATGGCAAAACCGACTCCGACATCCGCAGCAACTTCCACCGCGACGCCCTCTACCTGCTGGGCATCACCAACGCGGGCGAAGTGCTGGCCTACGACTTCATTCGCTACGCCCTGGAGCCCAGCCAGACCTGCGGCGTGTACGTGCGCACACCCGACGGCGCCATCAACCGCAAGGACCTGCCACAGCCGCTGTGCAGCGCCACGCGGCTGTCCAGCCTCGACCGCCGCACCATCAACCGGCGCGGCGACGTGCTGTACCTGAGCGAAGACGGCTTGTGGCGCCACTACACCGCCGCCACCCACAGCCTCGTCAGCAGCGGCGACCGGGCGCTGACCGGCAGCCACAACCTGCTGGCCCCCACGCTGGTGCATAACGTGCAGGTGGCGCTGAACAACAACGGCGGCGCGGCCGCCATCTACTGGACGAACTACAGCGAGCTGCCCACCGACGCCAATGGCCAGGGCACGGAAAACGGCCAGCGCAACCTTTGGGGCTTCATCCGCTGAGAATCTCGGCGCCGAGCCCCCGCTTTGGGCGGCAGAGGGTAAGACCGAAGAAGTGAGAACGCCATGAGCGTCCTGGGCACGCTGCGTCAGCGATGGCACTGGCTGCCGAGCCAGGCGCGTCGATTCGTCGTGGCGAACTTCGTGTGTGGTCTGGTCATTGCCGTCGGCTACAGCACCTTTCCACTGGGCCCTGATTGCACGGGATGCGCGTTGATACCCGCTGATGAAGGGTGGCGGCGTGGCCTGACCTGGCCTTATATCGGCGGTGGCGTGCTGCTGATGTGGATTGCCCTTGCCGTGCTGTGGGGGCGGGCCTGCTTGCGCTGGGCCGTGCTGTTTTGGTATCCCGTGTTTTTTGGCTGGCCTATCAAAACGGCGTATGGCGAGGCGCGTGGTCAAGCAAGCCCGTGGATTGGCTGATGTTGGGGTTCATCAGCCTCATCCGCCAGCGCAACGACATGGACAAACTCATCGCCGCCCACGCCCTGTCGCTCGATGCCACGCTGGTCACTAATAACGAGGCCGACTTCGCGGGCTACCCCGTGCGCGTTGAGAACTG
>JAUMYI010000249.1 GCA_030528705.1 Comamonadaceae bacterium
TGAAGTAGGTGATGCCGCCGGTGCTGATGTGAAAGGCCCCGGTCTGGATGGCGGCAATGCCCTCGTGCACGAGCTGCTTGCGGCAGTCGATCAAGCGCGCTTTTTCGGCGCCGTACTGCATGGCCTTCTTGGGGATGGCCTCGTAATCGGCTTCATCGGGCTGGCCCAGATTGGCGGTGTAGGCGTAGGGGTGAGCGCCTTTTTGCTTCATCCACAGCAGCGCCGCGCTGGTGTCGAGGCCGCCGGAAAACGCAATGCCGACCTTCTGGCCGACGGGAATGGATTGCAAGATGGTGTTGGACATGGGTGCTTGCCCAATGGGCAAAAAAACGGCCCGCCGTCCACGCCGGCAGGCCCAGCCGAGGAATGAAACCCTGCCTGCCCTTGGCAGCACAGGCAGCGCAGACAGCAGCGAAACAATCTGCTGAGAACCAGGGCCTAACGCAACTGCGGCAACTGCGCCAGCACGAGCGGGCCCGCACGGCGCGCGATTATAGCGGCGCGCTCACAGCCGCCGGCCCTGGCCGCTCAGGCTGCCAGCTGGCACTGTGCAAGCGTTTGCCCCGCGGCGAATCGCCCGCAAAACGCCGGAACACGCGCCGGAATGCCGCCGGGTCGGCATAGCCCACGCGGGCGGCCACTTCCTCGACCGAGGCGTTGCTGGTCTCCAGCAAATGCGCCGCATGCGCCACGCGCAGGCGCTGCACCAGCTCGCCAGGCGTCATGCCCAGCGCAGCGTGCATGCGCCGCGCCAGGGTTCTGGGCGATACCGCGGCGGCGCGGGCCAACTCTGGCAGCGTGATCTGCCGCTGCAGGTTATCGAGGATGATGAAGCGGCGCGCGATAAATGCCGGCTGCTTGGCGAGATAAATAGGGCAGCGAGTTATTGCAGCAGGCGCAAAGAAATTACATCAGCGGAAACAACACAACGTCGGCGTGTATGCCGACGTTGTCGTTTATGGGGTCCCGCCCAGCCGGGGGCGGTCGAACGCTGGCTCCCATGTGGCCATCTCCGGCTGCTGGTCAACCTTGGGGCAGATGCCTTGATCGAGCTGCGCCAGAACCTGCCCGATCAGGCGCAAACCCATGGGCGCCAGCTTGTCCCTCCAGAGCGATTGCTCTGTATCCCCTGGCGTGACCCAGCACCAATCCTGGGCGGCAATGGGGCCAGTGTCGGCGCCGTCATCGAGCCAGTAGACCGTGCCTCCTGTGACGACCTCACGCATGTGGATGGCCCAGCGAATCGCATCACGCCCACGGTGGCGGGGCAACAGACTCGGGTGATAGCCCAGCGCGCCCAGGCGAGGGGCCTGCCTGGCAAACGCCGGGACAAACACATGGGCATGCGCGCACACGATCACATCCAAACCAGCGGGCACATGCTGCGGCTCAATCCGTGCCGTTATGTGTGCCGGGATGCCATCACGGCGTGCCGCAATGGCCAAGCGGTCTTCCGCGCTGGTCGTAATGACGGCCGCCACGTCGTCGCCGCGCTGCTGGCATAGCCCCAGTACCTGGGCTGCGAGCCACTTCTGGCCTATGAGCAATACCCTCATGGCGCACCCTCCTGGCCCAGATACCTGAACCCTTGTACGGCCCGGAAGTGCCCGCCGTAGCCCGCCCCATTGCGCCCGCTACGGCGTATGCTTTGCCTGGAGCGGGCTTTGTTTTGCCCGCACAGAGAGGCCGAGACCTGCGTCCACAAGGGGGAGCGGCGCAGTGCGGCGGCCAGCCCCGGGTGGCTGGTGTGAAACAGCGTTGGCATGGGCCTGCCGTAGCGGTTTTGCCCCTGGCGCCACATCTCGCACACCGCATTGAGAAAACACAGCCCGACGCCAGCGCCTTGCCACTCGGGCATGACAACCAGGCGGCAGGCCCTGGCCTCATGCCTGCTGCGGGTACTCACGGCCACATGGGCAACCATTTGGCCGTCCACAGTGGCCACGTAATTGGTCGCTGCAATCATGTGCGGCAGCTTCAGATAGTGGTGCGGCTCAAATGCAGGCCAATGGCGCCAGTCGGTTTGCCAGATATCGAGGGCAATGCCTGGTCGGCGCCGAAGGCACCTCCATTGCCATTGCCCGCAGCCGGTATCAAACACCCAGTCTGGCTGCAGCCAATCGATGATGTCGTAGTGGCAACTGAGCAAAATGCATTGCCCTGCCGTGCGGCGCCATGCTTTGCCGAAGGCGCCTGCGCCAATCTGGGCGATGTGCCGGTCTACCACGCTGCTGAACTCATCAAGCACGGCGCGCGTGGGCGCCTCGGCAATCAGGCGGGCCAGGTTGGCACGGAACTGCTCGCCATTGGAGAGCACCGGCCACGGCCGCAGCCACGCGGGCACACTGCCCAGGCCCACGCTGGAGAGTGCGGCGGTGACCGCATCGAAGGAACCGCCCGGTGTAATGGCATCGATCACGGGCGCATCCTGCGGCCAACTGGGGGCGTACAGCGCGCCATCGCCCCAGACGGCGCGGCCGATGCTGGTCTTGCCGCTGCCGCTAGGCCCCACGATCAGGCCGATCTGCCACGGGCGCTCATCCAGGGGCAAATCCGCCGACAGGCTGAAGCTGGCCCCGCTGTCCACGTTGAACAGCGACTTGACTCGCGCAGCGCGGTAGCTGTTGAAGTCCTCACAGGAGTGGTCGATATGCACTTTCATACGGCCACCACCTTGACCTTGTAGCCCTGCCGCACCAGCGCGGCATAGCGTTTTTGCTGCTCGGCCTCATCCTTGCAAACAATGATCAGACCAAACTGTGGCTTGTACTTGAAGCCGTTTTTTCCTAGGAGTTGAGTGTTTTCCTTTTGCATGGTGTGCAAATCCTTTGCACGGGCTGTAAAACCCGTGATAGGCTCGCCCCGCACTCGCGAGTGTGGCGGGCCTTGCCTGATTTGCTGCCCTGTCAGCGGATCGGGGGCTGTGCTGGTGTTGCTGCACCAATGCAGTCGCCCGTCTTTTTTACCTTTTGCCCATCAAAACCCTGGGAAGTAGATAT
>JAUMYI010000250.1 GCA_030528705.1 Comamonadaceae bacterium
GGCGTTTGCTCAATTACGAAGTTTCGATGACTGAAGCTGCATGCGGACATTACCTGTAATTACGAATGATGAAGAAGCTGCCAGGCTTCTGGAGAAGGCCCTGCTCGGATTGCTTGTGCCTGAAGGCTGCACGCTGGAGCTCAAAGGTTGGCCAACGGTTGAAATCAAGCTGACAGGGGCGATCTATCACGGCACCATTACGGCGGCGACCGCAAAAGCGCTCATTGAGATGCAGCAAGCGGTAGATCGTGCTTATTTGAGGCTGATACGCCCCAATGCCACGAGGCTCAATGCAGAAGAGAGACGCAAAACAGCCATTACTGCCAAGGTTCAACCAGGCAGCTCGTTGATTACAGTGGACTTGAGTGCGCCGTTATCCCAACTGGTTACGGAGCTGACAGCAAAAATGAGCCCCGAAGACATCATCATCACAGTGCTTGGCCTGGGCCTCATTGGCGGGGCGACTGTTGTCGCAAAGCACTACGTCAAGACCAGGGCTGAGCAGGCGAGCAAGGCCAATGAGCTTGCTGCGCAGGTGGTCATGTCGCAAGAGGAAACAAAGCGCTTGGCTGTCGTAACACAGGCAATGGGGCAACGCCCCGACCTCGCGCGTGCCATGGATGATTTCAATGATGCACGTGATGCCGTGTTGCGCAGTGCAGTGAATGCGGAGTCGCTAAACCTCGATGGCGTAGCGCTCACTGGTAATCAGGCGCGCCAGCTGTATCGGGAGCCACGCTCAGCTTCCGAGGAAGTACGCCTTGATGGCGTCTATCTGATTGGTGCCGTTTCATGGCCGGCAGGGGCGGACGAAGTCATTTTGGACTTGCGGGCCATGGATAAGACGCTTGAGTTCAGAGCATCACTCAATACCCGCTCACTGTTGGCGCAAGATAGAGACCTTCTAGCGGCGGCAGAATGGGAGCGCACGCCCATTTATCTTTCTATCAATGCCAAGATGTTGCGCGGTCAAGTCACCAAGGCGGTGATTGTTGGATTTGACTGGGAAGCCTTGCGCCAGAAAGCATAAGCGCCTCTTCGGCTCATGGACTTTCGCTGTCCTCTCGTCTTGGCTCAAAGCCGAAATCAGCCAGGGCCTGCCGTCCTTGCGCGAACTTTTCTAGGGTCTGCACCAGCTCCTCGGTGGCGGCGCTTAGGGCGCGTGGGGCATCGTCCATCAGGGCTTGTTCGATGGGGTTGCGGGCATGCCAGAGGTAGGCGATGCCAGCGTCTATGGATCTGCGTTGTTGGCGATGTGGCGCAGAAGCTCTTGCCGGGCGCGCTTGCGTGCCTGGCGAATCTGGGCGGCACGTTTGTGAAACCACCAGGCCAGCAGGGGGACGCTGACGGGGGCGGTGAGCAGCAGCAGCGGGCGAAGAATCAGGACAAGCAGGAACAGGGCTAGGGTGCGCAGAACTTCCACGAACGCCAGGCCCAGGTCTTGCAGGGCGTGGGCGATGCCGTAGACGTCGTGCGCCATTGGCAGGGTCAAGCGGGCGGCTTTGCGCAGCCAGTAGCGGTAGGTGGTTTCGTCGGGGGGCATGGTCGGGGCTGGCGCGTGCGGCGGGTCGGTTCGTGCGGGCATGTTGGCGCCAGCCGCGCGGCATGGCTTTCTAAAGCGCTTTAGTTATTGCCCCGGCGCCTGGCCCGGCACAGTCAAGGCTCCCCAGAACGGGGAGCCTTTTTTGTTGCCTTTTGGAGTGCCGCCATGTCCGATTCGTCTGTCCCTTCGTCGCTGACGCGCCGCCTGCTTTCGACCGCTACGGCGGCCAGTGTGGGGCTGGGCGCGGGCTTGGGGGTTTCGAGTGTGGGCCATGTGCCTGCGCCGTCGCCGGAGGTGTTGCTGGCGATGGAGATTGGCGCGCATTACGAGGGCTTGCGCTTTACGCCGTATCGCGATGGCGGCGGGGTGTGGACGGTGTGCCGGGGCATTACCGGACCTGCGGTGGATCAGGCGGCGCGCACGGGCAAGCGCTATTCGGAGGCTGAGTGCAAGCGGCTGGAGCTGGCCCATTACGCGCAGGCCGAGCGCGATGCCAGGCGGCTGTACCGCCATTGGGGCAGCTACAACATGTGGGTTCGCGCGAGCATGCTGGACATGCTCTACAACCTGGGCGCGGCTCAGGTGGGGGCCTCCACCCATGTGCGCGAGGCCAATGCGGGGCGCCTGGATGCGGCGTGCGCGCAGATGCTGCGCTGGGTCTGGGGGCGCGATGCGCGCACGGGGCAGAAGGTGCGCTGGGCGGGTCTGGTCAAGCGCCGCAATGCCACGGCGGAAATCTGCGCCGAATGGGGGCGCGATGGGCATTTCAGCGCGGGGGTGTGAGCGATGAGCGCCTTGTTGCTGCGCCCTTTGATTGGGCCGCTGATCGGCCCGCTGCTGGTGCTGGTCGGCCTGTGCGCCGTGTACGCGCTGGGCTATGCCAGCGGCCAGTCTGCCGCGCGGGCTGCTGCCGACCGCGCCACTGTGGCCGCCCAGGCCAGCCAATTGGATGAATACCGCGCCGCCGCGCGCGAGCATGCCGCGCTGATCGAGGCCAGCCAGGCGGCCAGCGCCCGTGTGCGCAGCGCGGCCGAAGCAATTGCGCAAACCAACCGGAGGACTACCGATGAATTGCACCAGGCACTGGCGGCAACGGCCGCTGATCGTGCTGGCTGCCGCATGGATGCTGGCATCGTGCAGCAGCTGGAGGGCGCCCGCCGCCGAGCCGCTGCGGCTGCCTCCGGCCATGCCCCCAGCGGCGCTGATGAGCGGCTGCGAGCCGCCCCCAGGGATACAGGGGAGCGCTGAGGTGGATGCGGTGATTCTGGCGCTCAAGCACACCTATGACGCCTACGGCCTGTGCGCCTGGCGGCATCGGCAATTGATCGACTGGCTGGAGCAGGTGCAGTGATGGGCGATGTGATGGATCGCGCGCAGGAGCGCGGGCAGGAATGGCTGCACGACCAGCTCGCCCACCAGGCCGTGCGCGCCGCGCGCCAGCGCAGTGCGG
>JAUMYI010000251.1 GCA_030528705.1 Comamonadaceae bacterium
GCAGCTTGTCCATTTCAAAATCCAGCGATGGCGATATCAATTGACATTCGCCCTGCTGGTTGTATGAATAGCCCAATGCCTTGACACTGGCGCTGGTGAATTCCGCAATCAGAGTCAATTTTTGCCAGCCTTGCTGCGCAGTCAGTTTGGCATCCTGCACGCACGCTTTGCACAAATCAATCAATGCTTCGTTTTGGTTCACGGCGTTTTTCTCCCATCGCGCAAATTATGGTTTTTGGGGCTGGCAGCTGTGCGCGTTTTGGCGCCGCCTCGTGCAGCGCCAGCGGCCTTGGCGCGGGCCGTCGGGGTTTTGGGCTTGGCCTTGGCTGGCGCTGCGGTGCTCTTGGCCCGGGGGCGGCGCGGCGCTTTGGGCTGGGCGGCGGCAGGCGCGGCAGCGGCTGAGGCCTGGGCGGCGGCCACGTTCTGGCCGATGTCGTCCAAGGCCTTGGCGGCAATGGCCTGGAACTGCTCGGTCAGCGCGCCCCACCACTGCAGGGCCTGGGCCTGCATGTGCTGCATGGCGGCCATGCCCTCGGCCGTGGGGTTGGCGGCGGGCTCCTTAGTGTCCTCGGGCGCGCCCTGCCCCGCGCCGGCCCCATCATGGGCTGCGCCCTCGGCCTGGGCGGCAGCCGCTGCGCCATCCGGCGCGGGCATGTCGGGCATGGCAGCCTGGAACACTTCGGCCGAGCGCTGCGCCCCCTGCTGGATGCCTTCGCTGAAGGCCTGGGCCATCTCGCGCGCGTCGCGGTTCATGCGGCCCAGCGCGCTCAACGTCATCTTCTGCACCTCCAGGGCCTGGATGGTGGCCTCCAGCGCGCGGCCGTTTTGCTCCAGCCAGAACTTGACGACCTTGAGCTCGTCGATGCGCTTTTGCACTTCGGCCGGATCCATGGTCGGGGCCAGCCATTGCTGAAAAGCCGCCCCGGCTGCGCCGCTCTGGCCCTGCGCCTGGCCCAGCGCCGCCGGGGCCAGGTTGCGCAAGAAATCAAACCCGGGCACGAACCGGGTGAACTCCATCCAATTGCTTTGTTCGCTCATCGCCTCTCTCCTGCGGGCCGGCCGGTTCGCTGGCCCATACCGGCGCGAGGATACGGGACAATGCTTGCCACTCCCAGCCGGGAAAACCGCAGCCTGGGCCGCCGCCTTGCCATGAATTGCCCCGCCACCGCCACGCCCACGCCCACGCCCACGCCCACAGCCGAGGCGGGCCAGGCCGCGCGGCGCATTGCGCATCTGGACATGGATGCGTTCTTCGCCTCGGTGGAGTTGCTGCGCCAGCCGCAGCTGCGCGGGCTGCCGCTGGTCATTGGCGGCGGCCGGCGCGCGCCGGGCTGGCTGGGCGATGCGGCGCTGGAGGCGCTGCCGCCAGCGCAAATCCCGCTACCGGCCTTCCCCCGCCTGGGCGGCTATGCCGGGCGCGGCGTCATCACCACCGCCACGTATGAGGCGCGGCAGTTCGGCGTGGGCTCGGCCATGGGGTTGATGAAGGCCGCGCGGCTGTGCCCGCAGGCCTATCTGCTGCCGGCCGATTTCGAGCAGTACCGCGCCTACTCGGCGCGCTTCAAGGCCGCCATTCGCGCGCACGCCAGCCGCATTGAGGATCGCGGCATCGACGAGGTCTACATCGACTTCAGCGGCCTGCCCGGCTGCGCCGAGGATGGCGGGCTGGCGCTGGCGCAGCGCATCCAGCGGGCCATTTTTGCGGCCACCGGCCTGAGCTGCTCGATCGGCGTGGCGCCCAACAAGCTGCTGGCCAAGCTGGCCAGCGAATGGCACAAGCCCAATGGCATCTTCATCCTGCAGCCACAGGAGGTCACGGCACGCATCTGGCCGCTGGCCTGCGGCAAGGTCAATGGCATCGGCCCCAAAGCCAGCGCCAAGCTACAGGCGCTGGGCATTGCCACGCTGGGCGAGCTGGCGAAGGTGCCGCAGGAGCAGCTGGTGGCGCACTTTGGCGCCAGCTACGGCCGCTGGCTGCACGCCGTGGCCTGGGGGCGCGACGAGCGGCCTCTGGCGGTGCAAAGCCAGCCGGTGTCGATGAGCCGCGAGACCACCTTCGCGCGCGACCTGCACGCCCGGCGCGACCGCGCCGAGCTCTCGGCCCTGTTCACCGCGCTGTGCCAGCGCGTGGCCGAGGACTTGCAGCGCAAGGGCTATGCCGGGCGCACCATCGGCGTGAAGGTGCGGCTGAGCAATTTCCGCACCATCACGCGCGCGCACTCGATCGCGCACTACACCCAGGATGCGGCCACCATCCGCCAAGCCGCCGGGCAATGCCTCAAGCGCATGGATTGGTCACAACCGCTGCGCCTGCTGGGCGTGAAGGTGGACAAGCTGCTGCCGCTGCCACAGGCGCAGCAGCACAACGCCAGCCTGGCCGCACAAGGGCTGAGCGCAGCGCAACAACTGGACTTGCCCTTGCAGCAGGGGCTAGCTGAATAAAATCGGCCCTTTTTCCACGAGAGAGACAAGGCCAGTGATGCACAAAATCAAACGAGGCCTGGATCTGCCCCTGGCCGGCGCCCCCCGCCAGCAACTGGCCGATGCCCCGGCCGTGCGCCGCGTGGCCGTCATCGGGGCCGATTACCACGGCCTGAAGCCGACGATGGCGGTGCAGGTGGGCGACCGGGTGAAAACGGGCCAGCCGTTGTTTTCCGACAAGAACCAGCCGGGCGTGCACATCACCGCGCCAGCGGCGGGCGTGGTCAGCGCCATTCACCGCGGGCCGCAGCGGGTGCTGCAATCGGTGGTGATCGACGCCGAGGGCGCGCCGGGCCAGGAAGAGGCGCTGGCTTTTGACCGTTATGACGAGGCCCAGCTCGACGCGCTGAGCGACGCGCAGGTGCGCGAGAACCTGCAACGCAGCGGCCTGTGGGCGGCGCTGCGCACGCGGCCGTTCAGCAAGATTCCGGCTGCCGATGCCACGCCGGCGGCGGTGTTCGTCACGGCCATCGACACGCACCCGCTGGCGGCCGACCCGGCCCCCATCATCG
>JAUMYI010000252.1 GCA_030528705.1 Comamonadaceae bacterium
AGCGCGGCAGGATCAGCGCGGCATAGCCCGGATCCTGCAGGTGCATGGCCAGCCCGGTGGGCACCAGCACCGCCGGCGAGCCGGGCGCCAGCGTCAGTGGCTCTTGCAGGCAGGCGCGCAGGTCCAGCCCGGCGCTGCCGGGCGTGGCGTAGGCGGGCGGCTGCTCGTGCAGGCGGGGGTCGAGGATTTGGATGTCGATTTGCATGGGAAAACACCGTAGGCCGACGCTGGGCGCGTGGCGGTTGCGATGAGGGATGAAGGGACGCGATCAGCGCCCGGCAGGCACGGCCTGTGCGGGCGCTGGGGGCTTGGTTGGCGGGCTGGCCAGCGCGCCCTGACGCTGCACGATGGCAATGCGCAGCTCGGTCTGTGCCAGCAGCTCGTCCAATTGCTGCGCGCGCGCGTACTGCGCCTGACGCAGCAGCCAGGCCAGCAGCGGCCGGCGCCAGCCCTGGGCCGAGGCGGTGTCGATGGCCAGCGCCATCAGCTCGGGCGAAGCCTGGGCGCTGCGGCGCTGCAGCAAGGCCGCAGCCAGCAGGCGCGAGAGCGGCTCCTCGATGGCTTGCAATGCGCCCAGGCTGGAGGCGTTAATCTGCTGGTGCGCGGCAATGCGCTGCTGCGGCGCGGGCAGGGCGCTGCGCTGCGCCGCATCCAGCGCCTGGCCATCCAGATAGGCCGCGTAGGCGCGCGCCTGGGCCGAAGCGCCTGGTGACAGCGGCGTGAAATCGGCGCAGGGCTGCCAATCCAGGCTGGCCATTTGCACCGCGCACTGGCGCAGCACCAGCAGCGCCAGGGCCTGGGGGCTGCCGGTGCGCGCTACCTGCTGGCGCGCGCGCTGCCACTCCAGTTGCGCCACGCGCTCGTCGCCATCGAGATAGGCCGCCTGGGCCAGCTCGGCCGAGGCCAGCGAGCGCAACTGCCACTGCGCCGGCGGCGGCTTGCTGCTGCAAGCCGTCAGCAGACCCATGAGGCCCATGAGGCCGAGCAGGCCGCCCAGCAACGCCCAGTGCCAGCGCCTGGGCCAGCCGTTGGCAGTCGCCCGGCCCAGCAGGGCGCAGGGCGGGGCAGGGGGGCAATCGGGCACGTGGGACGGTGGACGTAACAGCATGGCAGGCAAAACAGGGCAAACGCCGCCAGCGGCGGCAGACAGCGGGGACAACGGATGAACCGTGAAGAAAGGTCTGCCCGAATCCGCAGAAGATGCGCACGGCGCTTTGGCTTGAGCCGGTATGATCGCGCAGCTTTTTTCGGGGCTTGTGTACGGGCTGGGCGCAGAAGGGCCTTCATCCAGCCGCGCGGTGCGCCACAGACGTGGGCAGGCCCGAGCCGACGCAGCCACGGCAGGCAGTATGCCTTGATTTGTCGCGCAGCCAGCCCGCTGCCCGCACGACTGGGCTCTAGGGGTTGTTGAGATTGAGTGTTGCAGCGGTGTTTTCGGCCAAAACCCGCAACTGCCGCGTTGGAAACGCTTGCAAGGTGTCCAGGCCTTGCGCGCGTCTTCGCCTTGAATTTGCGGCTTTTGCCTCGAAAAACCGCTTTGCAAACCCAATCTCCACAACCCCTAGCCAACCCGATGGCCCCTTTGCAATGAAAGGATTTTCATGTCACCCACCAGTGCCCCCGAACAGCTTGGCGCAGCTGCATTGGAGCGCATGCTGCAGCGCCGCTCGGCCTGGCCCTTGGCCCAGCCCGGCCCGGACGACGAGACTTTGCAACGCATTCTTGGCGCTGCCGCTTGCGCGCCCGACCACGCTGGCCTGATGCCCTGGCGCTTCAAATACGTGCGCGATGCGCAGCGCCAGCAGTTGCTCCAACAAGTGCTGGCCTGCCCCGAGGCGCAAACGCCGCAGGCGCAGGACATGCACGGCAAGTTCACGGCCAAGCTCACCACGGCGCCGGTGGTCATCGTGCTGGCCGAGCGGCAGGTGCCGCACCCCAAGGCGCCCGATTTCGAGCAAACCCTGGCCTGTGGCGCGGCGGTGATGAACATGCTCAACGCCGCGCATTTCCTGGGCTTTCATGGCTTTTGGTCCACCGCGCCGGGGGTGCTGCCCGAGTTGCTCAAGCGCGTCATGGGCTTCGAGCCGGGCGATCGCATCCTGGGCCTGCTGAACCTGGGCAGGCCGCCGCACACGCCCAGCACGCCGCCGCGCCCGCAGGTGAGCGCCTATGCCGAGCCCTGGCCGAGCGCGTGATGACTGCTTGCAAAGAGAACATGCCCGCAGCCGCCCATTCCTGCGCCCCAGCTTGCGCCTGCCATGCCCAGCAGGGCGGCGCGCAGGGGCAAGCGCCCGAGCGCGCCCGCCAGGTCTATGTGTATTCGCCCAGCGGCGCCGTGCGCGATCGCGCCGCGCTGCGCCGCGGCATGCGCCGCTTGCAGCAGGCCGGCTTCGCCGTCGCGCTCGATGAGGCCGCGCTGCTGCGCGACAGCCGCTTTGCCGGCACGCACGCCCAGCGCCTGGAGGCGCTGCACCGCGCCGCGCGCAGCGGCGCCGACGTGGCCCTGATCAGCCGCGGCGGCTACGGCCTGAACCACCTGCTGCCGCACATTGATTACGCGCTGCTGGCGCGCGCCATTGCCCAGGGCACGCAGTTCATGGGCTTTAGCGACTTCACGGCATTGCAGTTGGCCTTGCTGGCGCACACCGGCGCCATCAGCTGGGCCGGCGCCAGTCTGTGCGCTGACTTTGGCAGCGCAGAGCAGCCCGATGAAATCACCCAGGCCTGCTTCGAAGACGTGGCCTATGGCATTGCTGAGGGCACGGGCTGGCGCATTGGCAAGGACTGCGCCGCCTACCAGGGCTTGCACATCGAGCAGGCCAGGCTGTGGGGCGGCAATCTGGCCGTGCTGGCCTCGCTGATTGGCACGCCGCACCTGCCGGCCATTGAGGGGGGCATTCTGTTTCTGGAAGATGTGGGCGAGGCCCCCTACCGCGTCGAGCGCATGCTGGTGCAACTGGAGCAAGCGGGCATTC
>JAUMYI010000253.1 GCA_030528705.1 Comamonadaceae bacterium
GCCGCCTCGATGGTGACGTTGGGGCGGCTCTCATAAATCATGCCGAACACGCCCAAGGGCACGCGCATCTGCCCTACGCGGATGCCGCTGGGCTGCTGGCGCAGGCCGGTGATCTCGCCGATCAGCTCGGGCATGGCCGCCAGCTGCTCGCAGCCCTGCGCGGCCGTGGCAATGATTTTTTCGCTCAGCGTCAGGCGATCGAGCAGCGGCCCGGCCAGGCCGTTGCCGCGCGCGCGCTGCACGTCCTGGGCATTGGCCGCCAGCAGGGCCGGCGCTTGCTGGCGCAGCAGGTCGGCCAGGGTCTGCAGGGCCAGGGCCTTTTCCCTGGCGCTGGCGGTGGCCATGCGGGCGCTGGCGCGGCGCGCCTGGGCGCCGATGGCCTGCATGAGTTCGTGCGTGCTGTGGTCGTTCATGGCGGTGGCGCTGGCGGGGTGGATCAAGAAGCGCAATCGTTCGTTCAGAAGGCCCAGTCGTCGTCCTCGGTGGCCTCGGCCTTGCCCATCACGTAGCTGGAGCCGCTGCCGCTGAAGAAGTCGTGGTTTTCGTCCGAGCCGGGGTTCAGGCTGGCCATGATGGCCGGGTTCACGTCGGTCATGCTGCTGGGAAACAGCGCCTCGAAGCCCAGGTTCATCAGCGCCTTGTTAGCGTTGTAGTGCAGGAATTTCTTCACGTCCTCGGTCCAGCCCACGCCGTCGTACAGGTCTTCGGTGTACTTGACTTCGTTGTCGTACAGGTCGTGCAGCAGCTCGTAGGCATAGTCCTTGACTTCCTGCTGGCGCGCCGCGCCGGTCTGGGCATAGCCTTGCTGGAATTTGTAGCCGATGTAGTAGCCGTGCACGGCCTCGTCGCGGATGATCAGGCGGATCAGGTCGGCCGTGTTGGTGAGCTTGGCGCGGCTGCTCCAGTACATCGGCAGGTAAAAGCCGCTGTAGAACAAAAAGGACTCCAGGAACACGCTGGCGACCTTGCGCATCAGCGGATCGTCGCCACGGTAGTGGCCGATGACGATCTTGGCCTTCTTCTGCAGGTACTCGTTCTCCAGGCTCCAGCGGAAGGCCTCGTCCACGTCGCTCATCGAGCACAGCGTCGAGAAGATGGAGCTGTAGGACTTGGCGTGCACGGCCTCCATGAAGCTGATGTTGGTGTAGACCGCTTCCTCGTGCGGCGTGACGGCATCGGGGATCAGGCTCAGCGCCCCGACCGTGTTCTGCACCGTATCGAGCAGCGTCAGCCCGGTGAACACGCGGATGGTCAGCTGCTGCTCCTGCGGCGACAGCGTGGCCCAGGACGGAATGTCATTGGACAGCGGCACCTTCTCGGGCAGCCAGAAGTTGGAGGTCAGGCGGTTCCAGACTTCCAGATCCTTCTCGTCCTGCACGCGGTTCCAGTTGATGGCCTGCACGAGGTTGGGCAGCAAGGTGGGTTCGTTCAGCGAGGGGATGGACATGGCAAGACCTGAGTGCAATACGGGCCAGGCAGCGCGCCCAGCGCGCATGGCGCAGCGCGTGCCGGGGGCGCGCCCTGCGGCGCAAAACAAAAGTGCGAAGTCTACCCGCTTGGCCTGGCGCGCAGCGTTGCCGGTGGCGTCTACTTCGAGCCCGGCGGCGGGCGCAGGCGATCGAGGTGCAGCGGGTGCTGGCGAAAGCTGCCCAGCTCTGTGGGCTGCTGCCCATGCGTGTGTTGGTGCCCGGCGTGATCGTGCCTGCCGTGTGCGCCATGCTCGTGCCCGGCATGCAGCATGTGGCTGACCAGGGCCACCAGCAGCATGCCCGCCAGCAGCCAGCTCACCTGCAGCGCCGTCTGCCGCGCCGTCAGTTGCAGCTGCAGCTGTGGCACCAGATCGGCCAGGGCCACGTAAATGAAGCTGCTGGCTGCCACCACGAGCAAATAGGGCAGCCATTGCGCATCAAGTAACCCCAGCAGCCAATATCCCAGCAGGCCGCCCAGGGCCGTCATGGCGCCGGCGACGGAGACCTTGGTGCGCGCGGCCCGGTGGCGCTGCACCGCGGGGCCTTCGCTGTGTTCGGCCAGTACGATCAGATCGCCAATGTGGTGCGGCACCTCGTGCGCCAGCACCGAAAAGGCCGCCAGCAAGCCCACGCGCCAATCGACCAGAAACGCCGAGGCGATCAGCACCCCATCGCCAAAACAATGCACGCTGTCACCGGCCAGGATCGACCAGCCGCCTAGCTGGCGCTGGCGCGCAGCCCCGTGCGGGCGTGGGTGCGAAGAGTGGGGGGCGTCATGCCCAGTGTGGGCATGGTGTTCGTGCCCGTGATGCCAAAGCTCGGCCTTGTCCAGCAGGAAGAACGCCACCAGCCCGGCCAGCAGTACCGTGAACAAGGTGTGCAGATCGGCCGCTGGGCTTTCCATGGCTTCGGGCAGCAGGTGTACGAAGGCCGTGGCCAGCAGCGAGCCAGCGGCAAAACTCAGCAAATGGTGGCCTTGTACGCGCGCGCCCTGGGCCATGACGCCCAGCCGGATCAACAGGGCCGCAAGCCATACGCTGCCCACGCCAGCCAATAGCGTGGCCAGCAAAATCTGTCCCAATGTCATAGCAGGCCAGGCCGAGAAGGTGTCGCTGCGCGCGGCCGCGATCAGGCGGGGCTGCATGCAGCCTGCCTCCTGGCCAGCAACAGAAGGTTATCAATAACAACCAATCATTATATTGGGCCTGCCTTGCGCAGACGCTGGCACAGGCGGCGCTGCGCGCCAGTCATGCCATAATCGCCCGCTTTGCAGAGACGCGCTTTCGTCCTCTCGGGATGCTTTTGTCGCAAGAGCATCTCAGCCCCTCGCAGGAGGAGAAGCACAAGCGTGGCATTGTCAAAAATGCCCGTGCGGCTGTAGCTCAGTGGATAGAGTATTGGCCTCCGAAGCCAAGGGTCGTGGGTTCGATCCCCGCCAGCCGCGCCAGCCATGGTGCAGCCCACCGCATGCCTTGCGGTGGGCTTTTTTTTGCT
>JAUMYI010000254.1 GCA_030528705.1 Comamonadaceae bacterium
AACCGTGTGATCGCAAGGCGGCGCGCGCCGCCAAGGCTGGCGGCCTTGGCAAGCGGGCCAACGCGGCGCATGCATGGCTTGGGGGCCAGCGCGGGGGGCGAAAAGTGCATCACACGCTCCAAATGCGCGGAACAGGCGCGGAAAGCCCGGCCGATTTGACACAGTGTTGACAAAGCGTTGCCGCCCGGCCACGCCCCGGCGGCCCGGGCGCTGCGGGCAAACCCGTGCAGCCTTATCAGAAATGGCAAAACCTGTGGCAAATCGTGTGTAATGGCCGCTTTCCCCTCGCCGGGGCCGCTGGCCCTTTTCTTGCATTTTTTGCACTTTCTGCACTTGGAGGACACGCCCATGTTGCACCGACAGGCCTTCATGCCTACACTCCTCGCCTCGCCCCCCGAGATTTGAGCGCCTGAGGCGCGCGGCCCGCCGCCTGGGCCATGTGGCGGGCCGCTGGCTGGCCAGCGCCGCGCTGGCCCTGGGCGCAGCCGGCGCCGCCCAGGCCCAGAGTTCGTCGGCCTGGCAGTTGGACCCGACGTTCCACTTCAGCAAAGAGCCAGAAAACCAAGGTACCAGTGTCATCGTCCAGCGCGATGGCATGCTGTGGATCAACGCCCCTGGAGGACGAATCGTTCGCCTGGATGCCCGCAACGGCGCCCATGATCTGACGCTGCGCGGCAATAGTGGCGTTTACGACCTGGCCTTGCAGGCCGATGGCAAGCTGCTGGCGGTGGGCCACTTCACCGAATTCCCCACCGGCCAGGCCGCGTCGCGCATCGTGCGCCTGAATGCCGATGGCACGCGCGATGCCAGTTTCACCCCCCCCTCGCCCATCTATTTCTGGTTGACGGATCTGGCCGTGCAGGACGATGGCAAGATCCTGATCGGCGGCAACTTCACCGAACTGGGCAGTACAGCCATACCAGGGGGCTTAGCCCGTCTGAACCCCGACGGCAGCCACGACACCAGCTACCAACCTGCTCTGCCCAGCGGTAGGGCAATTGAGCTGCTGCCACTGCCCGGCGGCCAGCTCCTGGTAAGGACGAGTGATGACTCCCTGTACTGGCTCAACAGCGATGGCAGCCTGAACCACACCGGGCTGGCCCAGCCCGATGATTCCATATTCAGTTTGTACCGCCTGCGCAACGGCCAGATCCTGGTGGCGGGCGCCTTCACCAAGATGGGCGGTCGGCAGTACTGGGGCTTGGCGCGCCTGAACGCCGATGGCAGCCTGGACGCCAGCTTCCCCAACCCCTCCATCACGGGCGGCTACGTGCACGCCATGCTTGAACTGCCCACTGGGCAAATCCTGCTTGGCGGCAGCTTCAAGCGGATTCACGGCCAGGATCGCAAGCACCTGGCGCTGCTCAATGCCGATGGCACGCTGGACGACAGCTTCAGCGCCCCCGAGGTGAATCCCAACCCCATCGACACTCGCATCTGGACCTTGGTGCAGCAGGCCGATGGCAAGGTGCTGGTGGGCGGCGAGTTCTACATGGAGGAAGGCGGCCACAGGCGTCAGGGCGTGGTGCGGCTGAAGCCTCCGGTCTCGCACAGCATCGCCATCACGGCCGATCCGCCCAGAGGCGGCCAGCCCGTTTGCCAGCCCAACCCCGTGCCACGCGGCGGCAACACCAGTTGCTATGCCCGCCCCAATGAGGCGCTGGACTACGTCTTCACCGGCTTCACCGGCGATTGCACGGGCCACCAATGCGATTTTCACAACGTCACCAGCGACAAGACCGTGGTGGCCCACTTCGCCAAGGGCCACCGCATCACGCAAGTGGTGCAGCCAGCGGGCAAAGGCTGGCTGAGATGCCCCACCCTCGTGCTCAACGGCCAGAGCGCCTCCTGCAATCCCTTGGTCGATGTTGGCTACAAGATCGAGCGCATCGAGGGCTGCGACTTCGATGCCAGCACCGGGCTGTGCAGGCTGAGCAACGTCACCGCGCCGCGCACGGTCACCATGTTCCTGAGGCGCACGCACCACCACATCGTCACCAACGTCCAGCCCGCCGCCAGCGGCGCGGTGCTGTGCGATCCCGACCCCGTGCCCGATGGCAGCAGCAGCCGCTGCACGGCCAACGCCTTCACGGGCTATGTGTTCGACCATTTCAGCGGCGATTGCGCCAGCGCCACGGGCAATGTCTGCCAGTTGACGAACGTCACGGACAAGCCAAACGTGGTGGCGCATTTCCGCTACACCGGCCCCAGCACCCATGCCATTACCGCCACGGTCAACCCCAGCGCGGGCGGCTCGGTGACTTGCACGCCCAACCCGGTGCCCCATGGCGGCGGCAGCACTTGCACGGCCAGCGCCAACAGCGGCTACACCTTTGTGGACTTCAGCGGCGATTGCACGGGCGCGAGCTGCACCCTGACCAACGTCACCAGCCCCAAGAGCGTGACGGCCAACTTCCGCGCCACGGCCACCGCCACGGTCTCGGCCAGCGTGCTCGGCGGCCACGGCACGGTGGCCCCGGCCTCGCGCACGGTGAATGTGGGCGATGCGGCCACGTTCACGCTGGCGCCGGATGCGGGCTATGTGCCCAGTTCCACCGTCGGCGGCAACTGCGGCACAGGCAGCTTCAACGGCAATGACTACACCGTGGCCAGCGTCAGCGCCGATTGCGCGCTGGAGTTCAGCTTCCAGGCCACGGCACCGGGCACCCATGCCATTACCGCCACGGCCAGCCCCGCAGCGGGCGGCTCGGTGACTTGCGCGCCCAACCCGGTGCCCAATGGCGGCAATGTCAGCTGCACGGCCAGCGCCAATCCAGGCTATGCCTTCGACGGCTTTGGCGGCGATTGCAGCGGCAACACCTGCCAGTTGACGAACGTCACCGGCCCCAAGAGCGTCACGGCCCGCTTCCGCCTGATTGGCACGCCGCCCAGCAGCGGCTTTACCCCCGTGCCCACGCTGGGCCACTGGGCCTTGATGCTGCTGAGCCTGCTGGCCG
>JAUMYI010000255.1 GCA_030528705.1 Comamonadaceae bacterium
GTGCTGCGTGCTGCGTGCTGGTTTCCAAGTGTTCATGGAGTGCAAAGATGCATTCGTTTACGGGTAACTGTAACCTATGCAACAACCCATTTCTGCACGATGCGCATCAGGAAAACCCGCAAAGCCTGCCCCCAGACCTGTGGGGAGCCAGCCAGCAGCGCCTGTTCAAGCCTGTTCAAGCCCGCACGGTGGCCGCGCTCACCGCGCTGGCATGCAGGCAAATGGCCGCAGCGGTTGCAACGTTGAGCGACTCCTGCCCGCCTGGCTGGGCGATGCGCAGCGGCTGGTGTGGCAGCGCCGCCAAGGCCTGGGCCACGCCCTGCCCTTCGTGGCCCAGCACCCAGGCGCAGGGCCAGGGCAGCTCGGCCTGGTGCAGGTACTGGCCGGCGTGCGAGCTGGTCAGCAGCAGCGGCAGCTGCAGCGCCTGCACCTGCTCCAGCCTGGCCTGCTCCAGCAAATGCAGGCTGAAGTGCGCGCCCATGCCAGCGCGCAGCACCTTGGGCGAATGCAGGGCCACCGTGCCCTCCAGCGCCAGCACCTGGCCAAAGCCGAAAGCCGCCGCGCAGCGCAGGATGGCGCCGACGTTGCCTGCATCCTGCAAACGATCGAGCACCACCGCGGCCAAGCCTGGCACGGGCTGGGTCTGCGCCTGCCAGGCCGCGACATAGGCCAGGCCGGCCGGGCTTTCCAACCCGCTGACGTGGGCGAACAGGCCGTCTTCGAGCACGAAGACCCGCGCCTGGGCATCACCGGATGGGCCCTCTTGCAGCGGCATCCATTGCGCCAGCTCGCCAGCCTCCCAGCGTGTGCGCGAGAGCACCAGCGCCTGCACCGGCAGGCGCGCCTGCTGCGCCATGGCGCACAGGTGCTCGCCTTCCAGCCACAACTGGCCGTGCTTGCGATAGGCATTGCTCTGCTGCGCCAGCCGGCGCCAGAGCTTGATTTGCGCGTTCTCGCGCGAGGCGATGGGGTTGACCGATGAGGGGCTCACTTTTCAGCTTGCGCCAAGTGTGCTGCCGCGCAGATCACTGCGCGGCAGCACACAAGATGTTTGAACAGGCGCTTCAGGCGTGGCCTGCGCGGCGCACAGCCCAAAGCAAAAGGGCTTGTAGATCACTCTACAAGCCCTGCAATGATGGTGGCGCATCAGGGACTCGAACCCCGGACCTGCGGATTATGATTCCGTCGCTCTAACCAACTGAGCTAATGCGCCTTCGGCAAAGAAGCGAGATTATAGACACAGTTTTTGCCCCTTACGGGCAAGCTGCAAGAATTTCTTGCCAGCGCAATCCGCAGCGGGCTGCTGCCCGGGGTTTTCCCACTTGAATGCGCCCTGCCGCGCTCTCTATGATCGCGCTCGATGGGCCCGCTGCCGCACACCTGACACGGCAAGGCCTTTGCCCAGCATTTTCAACACACCCACCGACAAGGAGACTTCATCCATGAGCAAGCACGACGCCCAGCCCAAGGCTGCCCCCGGTCAAGGCCCGGCCGATTACTGGGCGCAGCTGCAGCAATTCCAGCAGGCCGCGCTCGGCCAGTGGATGCAGTGGACTCAGCAGGCCATGCAAGCGCCGCTGGCTGGCGCAGCCAGCGCCGCCCCGCCTGCCAAGACCAGCAAGGCGAGCAAGGCAACCGAAGCCACGCCGGATGCACAGGCCCAGCAAGAGCCCCCGGCCCAGGCTGCGCCTTTCACGCCCGAAGCCATGATGGGCATGCTGGGCAATCCCATGGGCTTTCTGGCCCCGTTCATGCCAGCCCAGTCAGGCGGCCAGGCCGCTGCGGCCGCGCCGCTGGCCGGGCTGTTCATCGCCCCGCAGAAGCTGCAAACATTGCAGCAGGAGTATCTGGCGCAGATCTCGCAGCTGGCCCAGAGCGAGACCAAGGATTTGAGCGAGGTGCTGCGCTCGGACCGGCGCTTTTCCAGCCAGGCCTGGCTGGAAAACGGCCCGGCAGCCATGACGGCGGCGCTCTACCAGATCAATTCCAGCGCGCTGCAAAAGCTGGTGGAGATCACCGAGACCGACCCCAAAACCCGCGCGCGCCTGCAGTTCGCCGTCGATCAGTGGCTGGCTGCGACGGCGCCGACCAACTTCATGGCGCTGAACCCGGACGCCCAGGTCAAGGCCCTGAGCAGCAAGGGCCAGAGCATCTCCAAGGGCCTGATGAACATGTGGGAGGACATCCAGCGCGGCCACATCTCGATGACCGACGAGGCCCAGTTCGAAGTGGGCCGCAACATCGCCATCACCCCTGGCGCGGTGGTGTTCCAAAACGAGTTCTTCCAGCTCATCGAGTACACGCCCACCACCGCCAAGGTGCACGAGCGCCCTTTCCTGCTGGTGCCGCCGTGCATCAACAAGTACTACATCCTGGATCTGCAGCCGGGCAATTCCTTCATCGAATACGCCATCGCCCAGGGGCACCGCTGCTTCGTCGTCAGCTGGCGCAACCCCGACCAGAGCATGGACACCAAGACCTGGGACGACTACATCGAGCATGCGGCCATGCGCGCCATCCAGGCGGTGCAGGACATCACCGGCGCCGAGACCATCAACGCGCTGGGCTTTTGCGTCGGCGGCACCATCCTGACCACGGCGCTGGCCGTGCTGGCCGCGCGCGGCCAGCACCCGGTGCACAGCGCCACGCTGCTGACCACGCTGGTGGACTTCAGCGAAACGGGCATCCTGGACATCTTCATCGACGAGAACGTCGTGCAGTTCCGCGAGATGCAAATGGGCCAGCGGGGCCTGATGCGCGGCCAGGATCTGGCCACCACCTTCAGCTTTCTGCGCCCCAACGAGCTGGTGTGGAACTACGTGGTGGGCAACTACCTCAAGGGCGAGACCCCGCCGCCGTTCGATCTGCTGTACTGGAACAGCGACGGCACCAACCTGCCCGGCCCGTTCTACGCCTGGTACCTGCGCAACACCTACCTGGAAAAC
>JAUMYI010000256.1 GCA_030528705.1 Comamonadaceae bacterium
CCATCAAGAGAAAAGCCCGCCCCTGCAAAAGCTGGGGCGGGCATCAGCGCCTGAACAGGCGTCTCAGCTGCTCAGGGCCTCGAACACGCGCTGGGTGATGGCCTGCACGCTGCCCACGCCGCTGATCTTGCGGTATTTGGGGGCCTTGCTCGGTTCTTTGGCGGCCCAGTCGGAGTAGTAGCTCACCAGCGGGCGGGTTTGTGCGTCGTAGACCTCCAGGCGCTTCTTGACGGTCTCTTCCTTGTCGTCATCGCGCTGGATCAGCGGCTCGCCGGTGACGTCGTCCAGCCCCTCGACCTTGGGCGGATTGAACTTGATGTGGTAGGTGCGGCCACTGCCCGGGTGCTGGCGGCGGCCCGTGGCGCGCTCCATGATGTCGGCAAAGGGCACGTCGATCTCCAGCACGTAGTCCAGATCGACGCCGGCTTCCTTCATCGCGTCGGCCTGCGGGATGGTGCGCGGAAAGCCATCGAACAAAAAGCCTTTGGCGCAATCGGGCTGGGCGATGCGCTCTTTGACCAGGCCGATGATGATGTCGTCGCTGACCAGTTGCCCGGCGTCCATCACGGCCTTGGCCTGCAGGCCCAGCGGCGTGCCGGCTTTGACGGCGGCGCGCAGCATGTCGCCGGTGGAGATTTGCGGGATGGCGAACTTCTCGCAGATGAACGCGGCCTGTGTGCCCTTACCAGCGCCGGGTGCGCCAAGCAAAATCAGTCTCATTGGATTGTTCCTTTGTTGTGCTGGGCCAGGCCGCGCATCGCAGGCGTGCGGCCAGGGCCCCGGAAAATGCCGCCTGAGCATAGCATGGGGCCCATGGGCCTCGGGTGCAGGCCGGCGGTGAATTTTGCCCGTGGATACCCGCAGGCGCTCAGGGCCTGGCCGCTGGGGCGGCAAACAGCAGCACGGCCTCGTCGCTGGTGGGGCGCTCGATGCGCGCTTGCAGGCGCCAGCCAGCGCGCTGCAGCGCGGCCTGGGTTGCGGCGCTGGCCTGGGCCCCGACCAGGCTCAGCGGGCAGGCCTGGGCATTGGCTGGCGCCAGTGCGCTCGGGTCAGCGGCATTGGGCTGGCGCAAGGGCCAGCCGGCCTGGGCCCAGAAGGCCGCCAGCTGCGGCGTGCCCAGATCGTAGGCCCACAGGCAGGGCACATCCTGCGGGATGTGGGCGGCGAGCTTGTCGATCTGCGGCTGGTAGGAGCGGCCATAGTCCAGCATGGGCAGCCACAGTGTCATGACCAGCGTCAGGCACCAAGTGGCGCCGCCGGCGGGCAGCACCAGGCTCTTCCACAGCGCAGAGCGGTGCCGCCCGGTGCGCCAGGCGATCACGGCCAGCCAGATGGCCGTGCTCAGCGCCGCCAGCCCGAAGGCCAGCGCCGAGAACTGCGGCACGTATTCCGGCGCCAGCTTGGCCACATTGGCCGCAGGCTTGGCCGGCAGGCCGGTTTGCGTGGCCGTCCAAATCACCCAGATGGCCACGCCGCAGGCAGTGAAGAACAGCAGCGTGAACCAGTCAATGAGCGAGGACAGGGTGCGGCGCATCGTCGGCAGCGCAAACGCCGCCAGCGTAGCGGCCATGGGCAGACTGAGAAACAGCGTGCGATCGCGCGCCGAGCCCTGGGCGCAGGCCGCCAGGGCCAGGGTGAGCAGCAGCCAAAGCAGCGGCAGGGCCAGGTGCAGGCTGGGCCGGGCGCGCAACCAATGCCGTCGCCAACGGTACAAGGCCCAACAGGCCAGCGGCCAGGCGGGCCAGCCAAACCAAATCAGCAGGCGCACGAAGCGCAGCCATTGCGCGCCATCCAGCCCCGGCCAGGCCAACGGCCAGGCCGCGCTGTGCCAGATGGCCTGCGCGGCAGCGCCGAGTACGGCCAGCAGCGCCAAGCCGCCCAGCAAGGGCAGGGGCAGCGCAGGGCGCACTGGAGCGCCTCTGAGTTGCCAGGCCAGCAGCAGGGTGGCAAGCAGCACCGGCGCCAGCCAATAGGCCCCGCCGCCGAGCAATAGCGCGGCGCAGGCCAGCGGGGCCAGGGTGCAGGCCAAGCGGCGCCGCACCTCGGGCAGGGTCAGGGCAAGAAACAGCAGGCTGGCGCCGCCCAGTTGCACGACCGTGGCCGTGGTTTCGTGCGAAAACTGCATCAGGCCCAGGCTGGCCACCAAGGCCAGCACACTGCCATCGGCAATGGCGCGCGCATAGTCCACGGGCCTGGCCTCGCCGCCAAAGGCAAAGGGCACAGGCTGGGCCTCGGGGCGCCTGGCCAAGTAGTAAGTGGCATACCAGACGGCGGCCAGGCTGGTGAGCATCAGGCCCATGAAAGGCAGGCGAGCGGCCAGTGTGGGGGCCAGCCAGTCCGGGCGCAGCAGCAAGGCCAGCGCGCCCAGCCAGACGGACAGGTGCTGCGAGGCATGGCCCAGCCCCTGGCCCAAGAGCTCCGGCTGCAGCCAGCTGCTCTGGCCCTGGGCCAGCGCCTGCATGTAGCCGTAGGCGGCCATGTCCTCGTTCTTCCACGGGTGGCGCCCGATGAAGCCCGCGCAGACATACACCAGGCTCAGCGCCCAGAGGACGGCGCGCGCCAGCGGGCGCACGGCGCTTTGGCTGACGATGGCGGGCGAGGGGGGCAGGGCGCTCACGCGAAGAATCAGTCGTGAAAGAGGGGGCTGCTCAAAATCTCTGTGCGGTTGGCAAGAGGCTTTGGTCGGAGGATGGGTTGTGGCGCGGCGCTTGCTAAAGCCCGCCCGGGCGCGATTGTGCCGCACATCCCGCACGCGCCCCTGGGGCGGCTGGGCCGCAAAAAAACAGCGCGGCCACAAGGGCCGCGCTGCTGGATGAGGCAAGGCGTGGCTTACTTGGCGCCCAGCTTGCCAAAGCGGTTGCGGAAGCGCTCGACGCGGCCACCCATGTTGTCCACCGACTTCTGCGTGCCGGTGTAGAACGGGTGCGATTCGCTGG
>JAUMYI010000257.1 GCA_030528705.1 Comamonadaceae bacterium
TTCTCTACTGGTCCGCTCTTTAGGGGAGTCTACGGCGCGGCGCTGGCCGGCGCGATGCCGTGGCTTGCCGGTGTAGCAGCCGTCGCGATGGGATGGCGGCGCCTGTTTGGCCGCACGCTGGCAGACATGGGCATTGAGGGCACTTTCGGCGGAGAGGCTGGCTTCGAGGGCCGGCAGTATCAGTTCTACCGTGGCGGCGTGTTCCGCTCTGATCGCCGGCGAACCAGCGAGATCGACGAAAGCACGCGCTCCCTGCTTGGCGGGGCGTTCAACGACATGCGCGCACAGGTGGCGCAGTTCGCTGATGCCATCGGGCTTGAGGCCAACAGGCTGCGCGACTACACCTCTTCGTTTTCCTTGTCCACCAAGGGAATGAACGAGGAACAAATCCGCGAGGCGCTGATGAACGCCATGCGCAGTGCTGGCGACGCCATGGCGCAGTCCATTCTCGGGCAGGACAACCCGTTCATTCGAGCGGGGGAATCCTCCATTGATGCGCTTGAGCGACTGGCAGGCAGCTTGCTGGCGGCAAACAAAATCTTCGACACGCTCGGGCACACGCTGTATGAGGCGTCCATCGCAGGCGGAGACATGGCCAGCCAGCTGGTGGATTTGTTCGGCGGGCGCGAGGCCATGCAGTCTGCCGCGCGCGATTACCTGGATCGCTACTACAGCGACAAGGAACGCTCGGAGATCGCCATGCGGCAAATGTCGGAGGCGTTCGGCGAGCTGGGCTTTGCCATGCCAGAGAGCCTGGTAGCCATGCGCCAACTGATCGAGGCGCAAGACCTTACCACCGAGGCTGGGCGCAGGCACTATGCGAGCCTGATGCAACTGAGCGCGGCCTATGCCGATGCGCAGCAGCTTGCCGCGCAGGTGGCCGACGCCGAGCGAGAGCGCGCAGCTGCAATCGTGCAGGAACAGCAGCAGAAGATCGCTGGGCTGTACGCGACGGCGGAGATTTCCGCCGAGGCCATCGCCAAGTCTTTGCGCGACGGCATGCTGGGCCGCATCGGCTCCGACGACCTGGGCGCGCAGCTGGCCGAGCAGATCATTGGCGGCATCCACAACAGCTTGGCCAGCGGCTTTGCGCAGCAAATCACCGACCTGTTCACAGGCCAGATCATCACGCCAGTGCTGCAGGCAGCGGCTGCGGGCGCGACGGCCAGCGCGGCGGTTTCGCAGGCGGCCATTGATTCGGTGGTGGCCCAGGCGCAGTCCAGCATGGCGGCGCTGCAGGCCATCATCAATGATGCGGGCTTCCAGTCGCTGCTGGCCCAGGTGCGCGAGGCCGTGGGCGGCGTTGCGGGCGCTGTGGGCACTGCCCCCAAAACCACAACAGCACTGGCCGGCGGCATGGGCGGCATGGCTGCGGCCACCGAGCGCGCCACCGGCGCGACCAAGCAGCACACGGACGCCCAGGCCCAGCACGCCAGCCTGCTGCGCGAGCTGTACCGGCTGGAGGGCCGCTTTGCCGAGCTGCGCCAGCTGGAGCTGCAGCAGATCGACCCGGCCAATCGGGCCATGCAGCAGCGCATTTGGCTGCTGGAGCGCGAGCAGGCCATTGCGGCCAAGCTCTACGAGCTGGACAGCCAGATGCTGCAGCTGCAGGGCGACACGGCCGCACTGCGCGAGCGCCAGCTGCAGGAGATGATCCGCTCCTTCGACCGCTACGCCCTGGCCGGCACCGGCGCGGCTGGCGCGCTGGGCGATGCGGCCAAGGAGCTGACGCGCGTGCAGCAGCTGGCCAAGTACGGCCAGGATTCGGCAGGCTTCATCAGCCAGCTTCGGCCCGAGGATCGCCGCAGCATGTTCGAGGCAGGCGGCGAGGCGTTCCTGCGCCAGGCGCTGGACGAGGCCATGCGATCAGCGGCCTCTGGGGTTCACCAGATGCTCGGGCAGGCTTTGGCGCGCGGCGACGTGTCCGAGGCGCGCTACGAGTTCGAGTATCAGCAGATACTCGACCGCCACCTGGATCAGCTGGACATGGGCATTGCCCAGGCCATTGCCGATGGGCACGAGGCATCGGCCCTGCGCGCGCTGGAGATGGTCAACAGCATCCGGGGCCGCGAGGGCGCGTTGCGCGACGGCAGGTTTGACGGCGGCACATACAGCAGCGGCCCCAATGACTCCATCACCACGCTCAACATGTGGGAGGCGATGTTTGGCAAGGGCCATCGGCTGGGGTCTGGCACGCTCGAGCAGCTCAATGCGTTCACACGCCTGAACGCGCTGCGCGGCAATGAGGGCTTGTTTGCCGTGGATGACAGCCGGGTCGTGCGGCAGCAGGCCGAGCAAACCATCCAGCAGCAACGCTACCGGCTCAAGGAGTTGGAGGCGCAGATTGCCAAGCACCAGGCAGGCACTCAGCATCATGGCGTTGCCGGAGAGGCAGACCTGGCCCGAGCGCGCCACCACGCCGCCCAGGTCGAGGCCCTGCAGGCCCAGGCCGACGGCATCCGCCAGATCATCGCCGAGCAGGAAAAAAAGGTGCAGGACGCCATCCAGGCCGATCTGGACGCGCTGATTAAGCGGCAAAAAGAGCTGTGGGCCGCGCAGGATGCCGCTGCCGTCAAGGCCGAGCGAGACGGGCTGTGGAAGCAGTGGCTGCAGGCCATTGGCGACCAGGGCGCTTTGCGCGACCTGGAACGCGCCGCGCTCAACGAGGCCAACCGGGCGCTGTTCGACCAGATCAATGCCCAGGTTGATCTCAACAAAGCGCGTGGCGAATACGAGGGCCTGTGGAAGCAGTGGCTGCAGCTGACGGACGAAGCGGCCGCGCGCGAGATCGAGCGCGCCGCGCTGCTGTCGGACACCAGCCGCGCGCTGTACGACCAAATCCACGCCTACCGCGAACTCAAGGGGGCTGTGGAAAGCGCCACCGGCGCGATCTCGAGCGAGATCGAGCGCCTGCTGGGTGTGG
>JAUMYI010000258.1 GCA_030528705.1 Comamonadaceae bacterium
CGCATGGGCCGCATGGGCGTTCCGGGCCGGCAGGGCCTGGCAGCGGCCTGGGCTGGGCGTTGGCCCTGGCTTCATGGCTGCTGCGCGGCCTCGCAGTGCCGGGAGTTGGCATCGACCACGGCCAGCGCCGTCATGTTGACGATGCGCCGCACGGTGGTGCTGGGCGTGAGCACATGCACCGCCTTGGCCGCGCCCAGCAGCATCGGGCCGATGGCGATGTTGTGGCCGGCGGCGGTCTTGAGCAGGTTGTAGGCGATGTTGGCCGCGTCGATGTTGGGCAGCACCAGCAGGTTGGCATCGCCCTGCAGCGTGGTGTTGGGCATTAGCGCGCGGCGCGCCTGCTCGTCGAGCGCCACGTCGCCATGCATTTCGCCGTCCACGTCCAGCCAGGGCGCCTGCTCGCGCAGCAGCGCCAGCGTTTGGCGCATCTTCACGGCGCTGGGCGTGTCGCTGCTGCCAAAGCTCGAATGCGACAGCAGCGCCACCCTGGGCTGGATGCCAAAGCGCTGCATCTCGGCGGCGGCGGCGATGGTGATCTCGGCCAGCTGCTCGGCGCTGGGGTCGTAGTTCACGTGCGTGTCCACCAGAAAGACCTGCCGCCCGGGAAGGATCAGCGCGTTCATGGCCGCATAGGTGCGCGCCTGGGGCTGCTTGCCGATGACCTGGTCGATGTAGTGCAGGTGGTTGTGGTAGCCGCCCCAGGTGCCGCAGATCAGCCCTTCGACATGGCCCTTGTGCAGCAGCATGCTGCCGATCAGCGACAGGCGCCGGCGCATCTCGATCTTGGCCACGGGCGCTGTGACGCCCTTGCGCTCGGTCATGCGGTGGTAGCTGGTCCAGAAATCCTGGTAGCGCTCGTCCTGCTCGACGTTGACCACGTCGTAGTCGCGCCCCTGCTGCAAGCGCAGGCCGAACTTCTCGATGCGCTGGGCGATCACGGCCGGGCGGCCGATCAGCGTCGGGCGGGCGATGCGCTCGTCCACCACGATCTGCGCCGCGCGCAGCACGCGCTCCTCCTCGCCCTCGCTGTAGGCGATGCGTTTTTTCTGCGCCGCCTTGGCCGCCAGGATGATGGGCTTCATCATCGTGCCCGAGGTGTAGACGAAGTTTTGCAGGCGCTGCACGTAGGCGTCCATGTCCTCGATCGGGCGCGAGGCCACGCCGCTGGCCTGGGCCGCGCGCGCCACGGCCGGCGCGATCTTGATCATCAGGCGCGGGTCAAACGGCTTGGGGATGACGTACTCCGGCCCGAACATGAGTTTTTCGCCCACGTAGGCGCGCGCCACCTCCTCGCTTTGCTCGGCCTGGGCCAGCTCGGCAATGGCGTGCACGGCCGCCACCTCCATCTCATCGGTGATGGCCGTGGCGCCGCAGTCCAGCGCGCCACGGAACAGGTACGGGAAGCACAGCACGTTGTTGACCTGGTTGGGGTAATCGCTGCGCCCCGTGGCAATCACTGCATCGCTGCGCACGGCCTTGACTTCATCGGGCAGGATTTCCGGCGTCGGGTTGGCCAGCGCCAGCACCAGCGGCTTGTCGGCCATGCGCGCCACCATCTCGGGCTTGAGCACGCCGCCGGCGGACAGGCCCAGGAATACGTCTGCGCCCTCGATGGCCTCGGCCAGCGTGCGCTGCTCGGTTGGCTGCGCGTATTGGGCCTTGATCTCGTCCATCAGCGCCGTGCGGCCTGCATAGACCAAGCCTTCAATATCGGTGACCCAGACGTTCTCCTTCTTCAGCCCCAGCTTGAGCAGCAGCCCCAGGCAGGCCAGCGCCGCAGCGCCCGCGCCGGAAGTCACCAGCTTGACTTCCTCAATGCGCTTGCCCAGCACCTTCAGCCCGCCGATCACGGCTGCGCCCACGACGATGGCCGTGCCGTGCTGGTCGTCGTGGAAGACGGGGATTTTCATGCGCTTGCGTAGCTCGCGCTCGACGAAAAAGCATTCGGGCGCCTTGATGTCCTCCAGATTGATGCCGCCAAAGGTTGGCTCCAGCGCGGCGATGATGTCCACCAGCTTCTGCGGGTCCTTCTCGTCGATCTCGATGTCGAACACGTCGATGCCCGAGAACTTCTTGAACAGCACCCCCTTGCCTTCCATCACCGGCTTGGAGGCCAGTGCGCCAATGTCGCCCAGGCCCAGCACCGCCGTGCCGTTGCTGATTACGCCCACCAAATTGGCGCGGCTGGTGTAGCGCGCCGCCGCTGCCGGGTCTTTCTGGATCTCCTCACAGGGCGCGGCCACGCCGGGCGAATAGGCCAGCGACAGCTCGTACTGGTTCATCAGCTGCTTGGTCGGCGTGACGGAAATCTTGCCCGGTACGGGCCTCTCGTGGTATTCGAGCGCCGCCTCGCGCAGCAGCGCGCGCTTGTCGGCAGGGGCCCCGGCGGGAGGGGCAACAGGGTGGTCAGGCATCACAGCTCCAGAAATCCAACAATCACGCCGCGGGCAGCCGCAGGGCAGCACGCGCCTGCGGCGCAGAAACAACGGCCAGGCATTGTAGGTGCAGCCCCAGCTCGTTGCAGTTGCGGGCCATGCCTGCACGGCAGGCCTTTTCAATAAGCAAATATCATCTAGAATGATTCTCGTCTCGGCTTCAAGCACGGCATGCAGCCAGCCTTTGGCGCTGCCCCGAGCCGCTTTTTCACACCATCAGGAAACACCATGCAAGTACTGTCATCGCTCAAGGAAGCCAAAAAGCGCAGCCGCGACTGCCAGGTCGTGCGCCGCCGTGGCCGCATCTACGTCATCTGCAAGAGCAACCCGCGCTTCAAGGCCCGCCAAGGCGGCGCGAAGAACCGCCGCAAAGGTTGAGCCCAAGCCCCCGCGCGGGCGGCTTGAAACCCCAACAGCCCATGGCCTGTATTCGCTGCAGGCCATGGGCTGTTTTTTGTGATCTGCGCAGATGC
>JAUMYI010000259.1 GCA_030528705.1 Comamonadaceae bacterium
AGGACGTGATCTTCGGCTTCCCCGTGACCACCGAGAACGGCAAGTACAAGATCGTCGAAGGCCTGGAAATCGACGCCTTCAGCCAGGAGCGCCTGGACAAGACACTGGCCGAGTTGCAAGGCGAGCAAGACGGCGTCAAGCACCTGCTGTGAGCGCCTGCTGCGTGAGGCCCTGACCTGCCCTTGCAACCCATCGACACACCGGCATGACCTCCTGGGAGCCTGCGCTGTACCGCCGCTTTGAGCACGAGCGCACGCGCCCGGCTGCGGAGCTGCTGGCGCGGGTGCCGCTGGAGCGGGCGCGCAGCGTGGTTGATCTGGGTTGCGGGCCGGGCAACTCCACCGAGCTGCTGTGGCAGCGTTTTGGACAGGCCCGGTTGCTGGGCCTGGACAGCAGCGCCCAGATGCTTGACAGCGCACGGGCGCGACTGCCCCAGGACCGCTTTGCCAACGTGCGCTTCGTTCAAGACGACATTGCCGCCTGGGAGCCTGCTGAGCCGCCCGATCTGATCTTCGCCAACGCCAGCCTGCATTGGGTGGCCGGGCATGAGCAACTGCTGCCGCGCCTGTTCGCCGCCTTGGCGCCAGGGGGTGTGCTGGCGGTGCAAATGCCTGACAACCTGCACGAGCCTTCCCACCGGCTCATGCGCGAGCTGGCGGCGCAGGCGCCTTGGCGCGAAGCCATTGGCCAGCCTGAGGCGTCGCGCACGGCGCTGCTGACGGCGGCGGCCTACTATGACTTGCTGGCGCCGCAAGCGCAGCAAGTCGATGTCTGGCGCACCACCTACCAGCACCCCGTGGCTTCGCCCGCGGCCATCGTGCAATGGCTGCAAGGCAGTGGCCTGCGCCCCTTTGTCGAGGCCCTGCCTGCCCAGTTGCGCGCCAGCTACCTGAGTGCCTACGAGCAGCACGTTGCCAGGCTGTACCCGGCGCGCAGCGACGGCATGCGCCTGCTGGCCTATCCCCGTCTCTTTTTCGTGGCAAGACGCCCTTCATGATCTCCCACCCCAGCCCCTCTTCGCCACGCCAGGTTCTGCTCGGCGCCCAGGCCGCCGCCGGCCTGCTGCCCGTGTGCGACCACTACAGCGGCGTGGAGGCGCGCATGCGCAAAAGCCTGCAATTGCAGGCCGAGATGGCCCAGGAGTTCGGCGCCTGCGTGTTCGACGTCACGCTGGACTGCGAGGACGGCGCGCCGGTGGGCGGCGAGCGCGAGCATGCCGCCTTGGTGGTGGAGCTGTTGCAGGGCGCTGCCCCTGGCATGCGGGTTGCGGCGCGCGTGCATGCGGTGGATCACCCCAGCTTTGCCGAGGACGTGGCCCACATCGTCGGCAAAGCGCACCAGCGCCTGTGCCATTTGATGGTGCCCAAGGTCGAGCGCCTGCAGGACGTGCAGCGCGCCGTGGCCCAGGTCGATGCAGCTGGCGGCGCGGCGTTGCCACTGCATGTGCTGATTGAGTCGCCGCTGGCGGTGCACAACGCGTTTGAGATTGCTGCGCACCCGCGCGTGCAATCGCTCAGCTTCGGGCTGATGGATTTTGTTTCGGCCCACGGCGGAGCCATAGGGGCCGATGCCATGGGCGTGAGCGGGCAGTTCCGCCACCCCATGGTGCTGCGCGCCAAGCTGGATATGGCCGCTGCCTGCCACGCACATGGCAAGACGCCGTCGCACTGCGTGGTGACCGAGTTTTCCGATGCGCAGGCCATGGCGGCTGCGGCACGCCAGGCCAGCCGTGAGCTGAGCTACACGCGCATGTGGAGCATCCACCCAGCGCAGATCCGCCCAATCCTGCAGGCCTTTGCACCCGATGCCGCGGAGATTGAGGCCGCGTGCCAAATCATCGAGGCGGCCCATGCGGCGCAGTGGGCGCCGATCAGCCACCAGGGCGTGCTGCACGACCGCGCTAGCTACCGCTATTACTGGCAGGTGCTGGAGCGCGCCTGGCGCACCGGCCAAACCTTGCCGCACGCGGTGCGTGCATGGTTGGCGGCCTGATGCGCGTGCAGGGGCTTTGGTCTTGTTTTCCCGTAGTTGGCATCCATACGTTCCAATACGGCCCGTGGCGCGGCGCTCGTGAACTCTGCTGGCAGATGGCACGGTGATTGCTCAACCCTTTCTTCAACTCACCCCAACGATTGAACCACCATGCGAGTGTTATCGAAACTCCCCGTACTGACCTTGGCCGCATGCGCCTTGGCGGGCTGTGACATGGGCACGCTGCCGTTTTTGAGCAAGGCCAATGGCGCTGCCACGCCTGCGCTACAGGCAGGCGGCCAGCAGGATCAGGCCATCGCCGACCCCCCAGCGCCTGCGCCAGAGCAGTTTGGCAAAGCCCCCGCAGCGCAAGCCGCACCGGCCCAGTCTGCGCCTTTGACAGGGATCGACTACGTCATCAGCCGGGTCAAGCGTGGTGACTTTCTTTGTGCAGGCGCTGTGACGATCAACGTCAGTGACGCGGCCGATAACCCGCGCGAGTTCGTCATCAAGAGCAAAGGCTTTGAATTCCGCATGCAGCCAGTGGTCACCGCCAGTGGCGCAGTGCGGCTGGAGAATGAGGCCAAAGGAGTCGTCTGGCTGCAAGTGGCCAACCGCGCCATGCTGATGAACCAGAAAAAAGGCCAGCGCATGGCCGCTGAGTGTCTGGCCAAAACCTGATGCCTGGCAGCCCGCGCACGCAACGGCCAGTCACATCCAAAACGAAACCGATCAATAGCCCCAGGAGAGAAAACATGCTCAATGAATACCGCCAACACGCTGCCGAGCGCGCCGCGCTCGGCATCCCGCCGCTGCCGCTGGACGTCAAGCAGACCGCCGAGCTGATCGAGCTCATCAAGAACCCGCCCGCGGGCGAGGAAGACTTCCTGATGGAGCTGCTCACGCACCGCGTGCCGCCGGGCGTGG